>NZ_BAAARE010000004.1:0-284184 GCF_039532035.1 Terrabacter carboxydivorans
CCCGCGGCCTGCTCTTCTATCGACTCCTCGAGCAAGCCGTGGACACTGACCCGCACCCGCTCAAGGACCTTCTCAAGCCAGCAGAAACCGGCATACCGGACTTCACCTAAGCAGATATGCAGAACACCCGTTCGACCGGTTGGGCTATGGTGGCGACATGGACCTCTCTCTCCAGGGTTCGCTCCTCGACCTCACCGACGCGATGACGCTGCGCGACCTCGGCACCGGAACGACCCGCCACCCGCTGTCCCACGGCGCCTGGGTCGACGTGCGACCGGGCTGGCTCGCCGCCGGCGACGAGCTGTTCACGGCACTGCTCCACGGGGTGCCGTGGCACGCCGAGCGGCGCCAGATGTACGACTCCGTCGTCGCGGTCCCGCGGCTCACGAAGTTCTACGGCGCCGGCGAGGCGCTCCCCCACCCGCTCCTCGTCGAGGCCCGCGAGTCGCTGAGCCGGCACTATGCCCGTGAGCTGGGAGAGCCATTCGTCACCGCCGGTCTCTGCCTCTACCGGGACGGGCGGGACAGCGTCGCGTGGCACGGCGACCGCGTCGGCCGCTCGCGCGACAGCGACACGATGATCGCCATCCTCTCGCTCGGCTCCCCGCGCACGCTGACCCTGCGCCCACGGGACGGCGGCGCCATCCCCGGGTCGATGGCAAAGAGCTTGCGCTATCCCCTCGGCCATGGTGACCTCGTCGTGATGGGCGGTTCGTGCCAGCGGACGTGGGACCACGCGGTCCCGAAGACGTCCGAGCCTCTGGGCCCGCGCATCTCCGTGCAGTTCCGGGTAGCCGGCGTCCGCTGACAAGGAGACTCTCGTATGCCGTCCAGCCGCTCAGGTGGCCCCCTGCCCTTCCTCGACCACCTCGCGGCCGACTCGGCTCGCTTCAGGACGGTCCTGGCGACCGCACCGGCTGACGCGCGCGTCCCCTCCTGCCCCGACTGGGACGCCGACGACCTGCTGTGGCACCTCGGTGGGGTGCAGTGGTTCTGGGGTGAGATCGCCGAGCGCGGCCTGACCGACGCCGAGGACCTGGACGCGGTCGACGCCGCCCGGGAGCAGCGGCCCGCCGACCGCGCAGACCTGCTCGACTTCTTCGACCGCTCGAGCGAGCGGCTGCACCGCGTGCTCGCGGCGCTGCCTCCCGAGACCCCCCTCTGGATGTGGGCCGATGACCACACCGCCGGCTACATCCGCCGTCGCCAGGCGCACGAGGCCCTGATCCACCGCCTCGACGCCGAGCTGACCGTCGGTGAGCGCACCCCGCTCGACTGCCGGCTCGCCGCTGACGGCATCGACGAGGCGCTGCGGGTCATGCGCGGCCACGAGCCCGACCCGGACCTCACGCACCTCCCCGTCTCCGCGCCCGTCACCATCGCCACCGTCGACGCCATGCACTCCTGGACCGTGACGCCCGTGCGGATCACCGGCACCTGGAACGGCCGGGAGATCGACGTCCAGCGCTTCCTCGTCAGCGACGGCCCCGACCCGGCGGCGACCGCCGAGATCAGCGGGTCGGCCGCCGACATCGACTGCTGGCTGTGGAACCGCCCGACCGAGGGCGAGATCATCCGCGACGGGGACGCCGCCGCGCTCGCCGCCGTCGATGCCGTGCTGGCCGACTCGATCGACTGACCGCGTGGCCGTTCGGCCTGCCGGCCGATCTGCCGTTCGGTGTGCCGCCCGATCTGCCGTTCGGTCTGCCGGTCGGTCGGCCGCTCGGACGGCCGGTGGGGTGACGTTGCCGGGGCGACGTCCCCTCAGGCAGAGCGCCGTCGGCCGAGCCGCGGGAGCGACGAGTGCACCATCGCCGCGAGCACGACGACGAGCGGCGCGAAGGCGAACAGGTAGCGCGACCGGCCCTGCAGCACCAGCGTGAACGCCGCGATGCCGAGCAGCGAGGCCGCGACGAGCAGGGTCTCGCGTCGGTAGGGCGCCCGGAGCAGCCCGAGCCCCGCGACCAGGAGCACCGCCAACCACAGGGCCTGCGTCAGGTCGGCCCGCAGCTGGTAGCCCGAGCCGTGGAACCCGTTGAGGTCGTGGACGATCCCCGTCAACCCGGTGGCCGGCGCCAGGGTGCCGGGCAGCGAGTCCGGCCCCTCGCCCCACGCCCAGAACATGCCGTCGCCCCAGTTCCACGCAGCCTTCCTGCCGTAGAACGCCAGCGTCCCGCCAAGGCCCCGCGCGGCCCAGCGCTCCTGAAGGACCCCCGCGGCGTAGGAGCGCATCTCGTCCTGGCTGCGTCCGGTGATGGCGTCGACCATCTCGCGCGAGTAGGCGCCGTAGTTGACGACCCCGTCGGCGGTGCGCTGCTCATCGGCCCCCAGCGCCACCCACCACAGCACCGGCGGCGTCACCGAGCTGTCGATGCGCGTCGAGTCCACCCCGACCATCGAGGTCGCGGCGGCCGACAGCCCCGTGCCGAGGGCGACGAAGGCGATGGCGGAGGCGGCGCAGGCCGCGATGACACCGGCGCGCCGCCCCGGGGCGAGGTCGTGGTCGAAGATGGCGACGACCGCCGTCAGCACCGCCGCGATGGCGATGACGACCGGCGTCGTCTTGATGGCATAGGCGACCGACACCGCCACGATCGCGAGCAGCCACAGGACGACTCGCCCGGTGCGTGCTCGCGGGGTCATGGCACGAACCGCGAGGGCGACCCCACCGACGAGGAACGGCATCGCGTAGAAGTCCGTGTAGGGCACGGCGAGCCAGGGGCTGGTGCCGACCAGGACGAGGGTCACGAGCTGCGCCGCGAGGGCGGGCCCACGGCCGGCGACGCGCACGACGAGGGCGTGGACGGCATACAGCGTCACGGCGACGCAGACGCCGTTCAGCGGGATCAGCACGGCGTCCGGCGCGAGCGAGAACGACTGTGCGACAGCCGCGCCCATCCGATCGATGGCGAGCAGCGGCAGGTTGTTGGGATAGAGCGAGAGGTAGTCGTAGTCGGCGGGACTGAGCGGACGACCCGCCTGAAGCGATCGCGCCACGTCCATGACGACGCGGGCGTCCCAGCCGTAGTGGTAGCGCTGCATCAGCCCGACGAGGGTGGCGAGCGCGCCCCCGGCCACGGCCACGACGGCAGGGGTCCAGCGGGTCTTCGACCAGCGCGGCAGCCGCACCACGCCGGCGAGCACGAGCAGCCCGACGGCGACCGGTACGACGACCTGCCAGCGGTAGCCGACGTTGACCGGACGCGGCGCGACGAGGCCGACGAGCGCGACCGCGACGAACGAGACCCCGGCCAGTCGAAGTAGCACTCGACCGACCGGGGACTCCATGGCGCCAGACGCTACCCCACTGTGCGGGGCCGTCCGATCAGGCGTTCGGGACGCTGTCGCGCTCGGCGCGGTTGACGGCCGAGACGATGGCCTTGATCGAGGCCGTGACGATGGACGGGTCGACCCCGACGCCCCACAGGACGCGGTCACCGACCGCGCACTCCACGTAGGCCGCGGCGCGGGCGTCGCCACCGGCGGACAGCGCGTGCTCGGCGTAGTCGAGGACGCGCACGTCCGGGGTGCCCTCGACCGTGGACAGGGCGTCGACGAAGGCAGCGATGGGGCCGTTGCCCGTGCCGTTGATCGTCACGGACTCGGAGCCGTCCCGCACCGTCGCCTCGATCGTGCTCGACCCGTCGACCGTCGAGTCGGTGACGACGTTGACCAGCTCGAACCGACCCCAGGCCCGGGTCGGGTCGGGGAGGTACTCGTCCTGGAACCGCGACCACAGCTCGGCGGGCGCGACCTCGCCGCCGTCCTGGTCGACGCCGCGCTGCACGACACCCGAGAACTCGATCTGCAGCCGGCGCGGCAGGTCCATCTGGTGCTCGGTCTTCATGATGTAGGCGACGCCGCCCTTGCCGGACTGGCTGTTGACGCGCACGACGGCCTCGTAGGAGCGGCCCAGGTCGTGCGGGTCGATCGGGAGGTACGGCACGCCCCACACGAGGTCGTCGATGCTCGTGCCCTTCTCCTTGGCCTCGGCGGCCATCGCCTCGAAGCCCTTCTTGATGGCGTCCTGGTGCGAGCCGGAGAAGGCCGTGAAGACGAGGTCGCCGCCGTAGGGGTGGCGCTCGCCGACGGGCAGCTGGTTGCAGTGCTCGACGGTGCGGCGCACCTCGTCGATGTCGCTGAAGTCGATCTGGGGGTCGATGCCCTGGCTGAAGAGGTTCATCCCGAGGGTGACGAGGCAGACGTTGCCGGTGCGCTCACCGTTGCCGAAGAGGCAGCCCTCGATGCGGTCCGCGCCGGCGAGGTAGCCGAGCTCGGCCGCCGCGACGCCCGTGCCACGGTCGTTGTGCGGGTGCAGGCTGACGACGATCGACTCGCGGCGCTCGAGGTGGCGGATCATCCACTCGATGGAGTCGGCGTAGACGTTGGGCGTCGCCATCTCGACGGTGGCCGGCAGGTTGACGATGATCTTGTGGTCGGGCGTCGGGTCGATGACGTCGACGACGGCGTTGCAGATCCGCATCGCGAAGTCGAGCTCGGTGCCGGTGTAGGACTCGGGCGAGTACTCGTAGTAGATCGTCGTGTCGGGGATCGTCTCCTCGAGCTTCTTGCAGAGGCGCGCCGCCTGGACGGCGATGTCGATGATGCCGTCCTGGTCGAGACCGAAGACGACCTTGCGCTGCAGCGCCGACGTCGAGTTGTAGAAGTGGACGATGGCCTGCTTGCTGCCGCGGATCGCGTCGTAGGTGCGCTCGATGAGGTGGTCGCGGCACTGGGTCAGCACCTGGATCGTCACGTCGTCGGGGATGTGGCCGCCCTCGATGAGCTCGCGGCAGAAGTCGTAGTCGGTCTGGCTCGCCGACGGGAAGCCGACCTCGATCTCCTTGTAGCCCATCTTGACGAGCAGCTGGAACATCCGCAGCTTGCGCTCGGAGTTCATCGGGTCGATGAGCGCCTGGTTGCCGTCACGCAGGTCGACGGCGCACCAGCGGGGCGCCTGCTCGATCCGCTTGGTGGGCCACGTGCGGTCCGGGAGCTCGAACGGGATCTGCTCGTGGAACGGGACGTACTTCTGGAACGGCATTCCCGACGTCTGCTGGGGGTGGATCATCGCTGCACTCTCTTCGTCTGCGTTTCGCTCGGTGTCCGGCCGGACACGGGAAACTCCGCGACGAGGAGGGCCGGGATCAGGCCTCGTCGCGGCAGAGAAGGAGGAGGCTCACCGCTCGCACGTCTTCACCGTATGCCGGGTGCTCGGGTCACGTCCACCCCTCGGGACCGGCGCCCGCATCGTGAGACCCGGTCACTCGGTGGGCGGGCCCTCGGGCGGCCGCGCCGGCTCCTCACGGACGTCCGCGATCTGCTCCTCGGGCCGCGGAGGCACCGTCTGGTCGTCCTCGAGGACCTCGAGCTCGTGGTCGTGCGCAGCAGTCTCCGACATGTCTGTGCCTCCTTGACGCGATTCTAGGACCGGCGGTGACCTCAGGCGCGCTGACAGACCATGAGCGCGTTGCCGTCGGGGTCCTCGAACTGGACGAAGAAGACGCTGCCGATGTCCTGGACGTCGGACGTGATCCTCACGTCCAACCGGTGCAGGTGCTCGATCGTCGCCGCCATGTCGTGGGTCCATAGAAAGAAGCGCGGAGGACCGCCCGCGTCGAAGTCCGGGCGGTTGGCGTCGAGGGCCAGCCGCGTCTCCCCGTCTGTGGGGATGTCGTAGATGGTGCCCTCGTGTGACGTCACGCCCGGCTCGAAGCCCAGCACCGCGGCATACCAACGGATGGCGGCTGTCATGTCACGGACGGGCACGAAGACCTGGCCGACACGGCGCTGGATGGGGCTGCTCATCGCGGCAGGGTAGGCGACGGCGCCCCCACCCCCAAATCCATTGCGCCGCAAGCTAGAAGCCGAGGCGCTGGAGCTGCTTCGGGTCGCGCTGCCAGTCCTTGGCGACCTTGACGTGCAGGTCGAGGTAGATCTTCTGTCCGAGGAGGGCCTCTATGCCCTTGCGCGCGTTGGTGCCGACCTCGCGAAGCCGGGAACCACCCCGTCCGATGACGATGGCCTTCTGGCTGGGCCGCTCGACGAAGACGTTGACGCGCACGTCGAGCAGCGGGTTGTCGTCGGGGCGTCCCTCGCGCGGCACCATCTCCTCCACCACGACGGCCAGCGAGTGGGGCAGCTCGTCGCGCACCCCCTCGAGGGCGGCCTCGCGGACGAGCTCGGCGATCATCACCATCTCCGGCTCGTCGGTGAGCACACCGTCGGGATAGAGCTGCGGCGAACGGGGCAGGAAGGAGGCGAGGACGTCGCGCACCTCCTCGACCTGGCTGCCAGAGACGGCGGAGCACGGGATGATCGCGTCCCACTCCCCCAGCTGGTCGATGGCCATCAGGTGCTCGGCGAGCCGCTCGCGGTCGACGGCGTCGGCCTTGGTGGCGATGGCGACGACCGGGCGGCGTCGCACCGACCGGAGCTCCTTCAGCTCGTTGGCGATGAAGCTGTCACCGGGCCCGATGCGCTGGTCCGCGGGCAGGCAGAAGCCGATGACGTCGACCTCGAGGAGCGTCTCGCGCACGAGGTCGTTGAGACGCTGCCCGAGCAGGGTGCGCGGCTTGTGCAGCCCCGGGGTGTCGACGAGGATCACCTGGGCGGTCGGCGTCGTGGCGACGCCGCGGATCGTGTGCCGCGTCGTCTGCGGCTTGGAGCTCGTGATCGCGACCTTCTGGCCGACGAGCGCGTTGGTCAGCGTGGACTTGCCGGCGTTGGGCCGGCCCACGAGACAGGCGAACCCGGCGCGGAAGTCCTCGGACCGCCCACCCGGCGACATGCCCTCGCCCCGAGTCGTCCGAGTCCCCCGGGTCTCCCGTGTCGGGTCAGCGTCCTGAGTGCCCATGGGCGTCCTCCGTCTCGATGTGGGCGGTGTCGTCCTCCGGCACCGCGACGCGGTGCACGATGACCGAGGCGACCCGGTGGCGGCGTCCGGCCATCCGCTCGGCCGTCAGCTCCAGCCCCGCGACGGTACCGGACGAGCCGACGATCGGGACGCGTCCGATGACCTTGGTGAGCAGGCCGCCGACGGTGTCGACGTCCTCCTCGTCGATGGTGACGTCGAAGAGCTCGGCCAGGTCGTCGATGTCCATCGAGGCCGGCACACGCAGGGTGCCGTCCTCGAGATGCTCGACCCCGGGCGCTTCACGGTCGTGCTCGTCGGCGATCTCGCCGACGATCTCCTCGATGATGTCCTCGATGGTGATGAGCCCGGCGGTGCCGCCGTACTCGTCGACGACGATGGCGAAGTGGTTCTGGTCGCGCTGCATCTCGCGCAGCAGGTCGTCGACCGGCTTGCTCTCCGGGACGAAGTGCATGGGCCGCATGACCTCGGTGGCGAGGTGACGCCCGTCCTCCGGAGCCGCGTTGAGCCGGCGCGCGACGTCCTTGAAGTAGAGCAGCCCACGCACGTCGTCGCTGTCCTCGCCGACGACGGGGATGCGCGAGAAGCCGGATCGAAGGAAGAGCGACATCGCGCTGCGGAGCGTCTTGTCGGCGTCGAGCACGACCATGTCGGTGCGCGGCACCATGACGCCGCGCGCGAGCGTGTCGCCCAGCTCGAAGACGGAGTGGATCATCTCCCGCTCGTCGGCCTCGATGACGTCGGAGTCACCGGCCATGTCGACGAGGTCGCGCAGCTCGGACTCGGTCTGGAACGGCCCGTCGGTGTAGCCCTTGCCGGGCGTCACGGCGTTGCCGAGCACGACGAGGAGCTTGGCCACGGGGCCGAGCACCCGGCGGAGCCCGACGGCGAACGGCGCGCTCCACAGGGCCACCGTGTCGTAGTTCTGCCGGCCGAGGGTGCGCGGCGAGACGCCGACGACGACGAACGAGACGACGGCCATGATCGCGATGCTGATGAGCGCCCGGCTCCACGTCGACTCGACCTGGCCGGCGACGGCGAGCGTGACGAGCACCGCTGCGGTGGCCTCGGCGACAACGCGCAGGAACGCGATGACGGACAGGTACGCCGGTGAGTCGCCGACCACCGTCATGAGCGACTTCGCGCCGGAGCGCCCCTCCTCGAAGAGCTCCTGGGCGCGCACGCGTGACATGCGGAAGATCGCGGCCTCGGCGGCCGAGAGGAGGAACGCCACGACGATGCTGACGAGGGCCGGGAGGGCGAACTGCGGGAACATCTCGGTCTCTCGTCCGCGCTCAGGCGCTCGGGCGGTTGCGCGTGGCGAGGAAGGTGAGCAGCAGCTGGCGTTGCAGCTCGAACATCTCGCGTTCCTCGTCGGGCTCGGCATGGTCGTAGCCGAGCAGGTGCAGGATGCCGTGCGTCGTCAGCAGGAGCATCTCCTCGATGGGGGCGTGCCCGGCCTCGACGGCCTGCTTCGTCGCGACGGACGGGCACAGCACGATGTCGCCGAGCGTGCCCTCCTCGGGCTCCTGGCCCTCGCGTCCGGGGCGCAGCTCGTCCATCGGGAAGCTCATGACGTCGGTCGGCCCGGGCAGGTCCATCCACTGCACGTGGAGCACCTCCATGGCTGCCTCGTCGACGAGCTTGATGCAGAGGTCGGCCTGCGGGTGCACCCGCATCTGCTCCATGACGTACTGGGCGCACGCGAGCAGCTCGAGCTCGTCGACGTCGGCGTCGGTCTCGTTGAGGACGTCGATGCTCATGCCGGGTCCTCCTGGGCGAGCCCGTCGGGGCCCGAGGGCGTATGCCGTGTGCCCGGCCTGGGTGCACGACCGCCGGCCGCGCCCGGGCCCGTCTCGCCGGCTGCGCGCCGGGCGCGCTTGGCGGCCCGGTGGTCGTCGCGCTCGTACGCGTCGACGATGGCGCTGACGAGACGGTGGCGGACGACGTCGTGCGAGGTCAGCTCGGCGAAGTGGATGTCCTCGACGTCGCCGAGGATGTCGCGCACGATCTTGAGGCCCGACCGGGTGCCGCCCGGGAGGTCGACCTGGGTGATGTCACCGGTGACGACCATCTTGGAGCCGAAGCCGAGGCGGGTGAGGAACATCTTCATCTGCTCGCTCGAGGTGTTCTGGGCCTCGTCGAGGATGATGAAGGCGTCGTTGAGCGACCGGCCACGCATGTAGGCCAGCGGCGCGACCTCGATGGTGCCTGACGCCATGAGCTTGGGGATGGTCTCGGGCGAGACCATGTCGTGCAGCGCGTCGTAGAGCGGCCGCAGGTAGGGGTCGATCTTGTCGTTGAGCGTGCCCGGCAGGAAGCCCAGGCGCTCGCCGGCCTCGACGGCCGGGCGCGTCAGGATGATCCGGTTGACCTGCTTGGCCTGCAGCGCTGCCACGGCCTTGGCCATCGCCAGGTAGGTCTTGCCGGTGCCGGCCGGCCCGATGCCGAAGACGATGGTGTGCTGGTCGATGGCGTCGACGTAGCGCTTCTGGTTGAGCGTCTTGGGCCGGATCGTGCGCCCGCGGCTGCTGACGATGTTCATCGTCAGCACGTCGGCGGGACGCTCGATCGTCTGGCTGCGCAGCATCGAGATCGAGCGCTCCACGGCGTCTCGGTTCAGCGGCTGGCCCGTCTCGACGATGACGAGCAGCTCGTCGAGCAGCGCGTCGATGATCTCGAGCTCCCCGGCGGGGCCGGCGAAGGTCATCTCGTTGCCGCGCACATGGGTGTCGACGAGCGGGAACTGCCGCTCCATGGTGCGCAGCAGCTCGTCGCGCGGACCGAGGAGGGTGACCATCTCGATCGGCGGCGGGATCTGCCGGATCAGCACCGGGGCGTCGCCGCCGCTCTGGGAGCCTGCGGCTGGCGAGACGCCGTCGGGGCTGTCGGTCTCGGACGGTCGAGGTTGGGCATCATTCATCGTGGTCACGAGTCTACGTGGCGCGGCCCGAGCTCCTCACCACGAATTCGGAGAGGTCCTGGCTCTGCCGGAGACGCGACGGCTCGTGGACGTACATCATGTGTCCGGCCTCGTAGTAGGCGTGCTCGATGTTCGCGAGCCGGTCGGCGGGCAGCTGGAGGTGGGCCACGACGTCCTCGGCGGCGAAGTGCGGCGTCGCGCCGTCGTAGTAGCCGTAGGCGACGTGGACCTTGAGGTGTGGGTTCTGCCGCATGGCCCGCTCGAGCTTCGGCGAGACGTCGATCGGGCGGCCCTCGAAGTCCTTGAACGACCACGGGTGCACGAGGCGCGAGATCTGCTCGTAGTGCAGGTCGCTGCCGTAGCCGAGCTCGTCGCGGACGTAGTGGTTCCAGGCGGCGGCGTAGGGGCCGGTGATCGCATCGTGCGAGGGGTCGGCATCCATGTTCTCCGCGATGGCGGCCGCTGCCGGCCCGGTGAACCGGGCGTCGAGCCGCCCCACCGAGAGCCGCTCGTCACGGAGCAGCTCGGTGAAGTAGCGCCAGTGCTCGATGCGCAGGTCCGCGCGGTCGACGTAGTCCTCGGTCAGGCCGGAGAGCCGTGCCAGGGTCGAGACCGCCTCGGCGCGCTCGCCCGTGGTCAGGCGGTTGCCCCGGGACAGCACCCACGGGTAGTCGCGGACGGCATACGCCTCAGCCTCGTCGAGGACGCTCCGCAGCGAGCGCCGGCCGTGCTTGCCGTGGAAGTGGGCCACGGCGGCATACGTCGGCAGGTAGAGCGCATGGGCGCGGTCGTTGCGCTGGTTCTCGAAGTCGACGGAGCTGAGGTCGAGCACGCTGCTGATGAGGATGAGCCCGTTGAGGTACATCCCGTAGCGGGACTGGAGGTGCTCGGCGAGCGCCGCCCCGCGGAGCGTGCCGTAGGACTCGCCGGCGACGAACTTCGGCGACATCCACCGACCGTTGCGCGAGGTCCACAGCCGGATGAGGTCGGCGACGGACTCGATGTCCTTCTGGTAGCCGTGGTACTCCCCCGGCTTGCCACCCTCGACGGCGCGGGAGTAGCCCGTCGACATCGGGTCGATGAAGACGAGGTCGCTGACGGCGAGGAGCGACTCAGGGTTGTCGACGAGGTCGTACGGCGGCGGCTCGAGCGCCCCGACGTCACCGCTGACGACGCGGCGTGGGCCGAGCAGCCCGAGGTGCAGCCACACGCTGGAGCTGCCCGGTCCGCCGTTGAAGGCGAAGGTGACCGGCCGCGTGCGCGCGTCGGCGTCGTCGAGGACGTAGCTCGTCATGGACAGCTCGGCGCGCGCCTGGTGCCCACCGAAGGTGCCGTCCTTGTGCTCCTCCTCGCGGAGCACGACGCGCCCCGTCGTCGCGGTGTAGCGCAGCCGACGACGACCGACCTTGAGCGTGTGGTGCGTCGTCACGAGGTCGTCGACCGGGTCGGCGGCCTTGGCCCCGGCACCGGCCACCTTGACCTCGACGTCGGTGGGCTCCGTTGCCGCAGAGGCCTTCTCGGCCGTCGGCTCGCTCCCGTCGCTCACACCATCCTCCCCTCGGTGAAGGCGGCGCCGGCGAGGACGTGCACGTGTGCGTGGAAGATCGTCTGGCCAGCAGCGCTCCCGGTGTTGACGATCATCCGGTGGGCGTCGGCGACGCCCTCCTGCTCGGCGACCCTCGTCGCGAGGCGGAAGACGTCGGCGAGGTCCTCTCCCGAGGCCGCCGCCAGCGCGCCCACCGTCGGCTCGTGGCGCCTCGGCACGACGAGGACGTGGATCGGCGCGGCCGGGTTGATGTCGCGGAAGGCGATGGAGCGCTCGCTCTCGGCGACCCGGTCGGAGGGGATCTCGCCGGCGACGATCTTGCAGAAGAGGCAGTCACTGGGGGTCTGCGGGGTCATGACTGCACCCTAGGCACGCGAGGGTCGACGTGCACCCGCGCAGGGCCGTTCGTGCGTCAAGGGACTCGCCCTCCCCGTCGCCGACGTGTCAACCGCGAGGGCCCCGGGCGCGTCATCTGTCCGTGAGAACGTTGGGTATGCCGGAAGGCCAGCTCAGTGACCCCGAGCCGTCACCGGGGCTGCCGACCGACCCCGACGTGGCCGTCACCGCGCTCTACGAGGCGCACTGGCACCGGCTCGTCCGCCTCGCGTGGCTGCTCCTGCGCGACCAGCTCGCCGCCGAGGACGTCGTGCAGGAGGCCTTCGTCGCCACACATCGCAGCTGGGCCTCCATCCGGGACGGTGGCCGAGTCGTCGGCTACCTGCAGACCGCGGTCGTCAACGGGTGCCGGTCCGTGCAGCGTCACGCGGTCGTCGTCGACCGGCAGAACGCGCGCGTCGCGGCCGCGGCGGACCACCCCGGCCGGGGCAGCCACGGCAGCGCCGAGACGCAGGTGATCAGGACGGCCGAGCGGGACCGCGTCCTCGACGCCCTCCGGGCCCTGCCGGCCCGCCAGCGGGAGGTGCTGGTCCTGCGCTACTACTCCGACCTGTCCGAGGCCCAGATCGCCCAGGCCCTCGAGATCTCCCCCGGCGCGGTCAAGACCCACGCCCACCGCGGCCTGACGGCCCTGCGCCGCACCATCGAACCCCTGGAGCTGTCATGAACACCGAGCCGACCCGACCGGGTGGGACGCCCGCCGAGGAGCCGGCCGCCCCGCCTACGGCCATCGGCCCGCACCCCGCCGAGCTGGGAGCGGTCGAGGACCGCCTGCGCCGGGCGCTCGACGCCGAGGGCCGCTCCATCGCTCCGGGCGACCGGTTGGGCGCGATCCTGGCCGAGGCCCACTCGGGTGCCCGCTCGGGCGCCACCGCGACCGCCCTCTCGGACCCGCCCCCGGGCCCGCACCGTCACTGGCTCCTGCCGGCTGCAGCAGCCGCGGCCGTCGCCCTCCTCGCCGGCACCGTCTGGGCCGTCAACCGACCTTCCGCCCAGACGCCGCCGGCGGCTGCGACGTCGACCGCCGTCGGGTCGCCGACGCCCGGCGCGCCGTCCGTGACCCCCTCGACCGGCCGGTCGAGCGTGCCCACCCAGACCGCCGCCCAGCCGTCGACCTCGTCGGCCCCCACGGTGCCGGCGCCGCCGCCGAGCAGCGGGCCACCGGCCATGAAGGCGGCGAGCGTGCCCGTCTACTACCTCGGTCCCGTGGCGGCAGGGAGCGACCAGCTGCGCCTGTTCCGTGAGTTCGTGCCGGCGCAGGTGCCGTCGCCCCCCACCGGGACCGGCACGGCGCTCACGGCGTTGCGCCTTGCCATGGGCCCGGCCCCGGCGGGCACGCGCTACCACTCGGCGTGGACCGGCGTCACGGCCGAGGGTGTGACCCGTGGAGCAGGCTCGATCACCGTGCGCCTGTCGGCCGGCACCCGTGACACCTCGGCCCTCGCCACCGAGCAGCTGGTGTGGACCGTGCAGGCTGCCCTCGGTGCGGCCCTGCCGGTGCGCTTCGAGCTCGTCGACGGCGGCGCCCAGGTGTCGCCGGGCCACCCGGCCTCCTCGGCCTACGACCGGCCCACCGACCCCATCGCGGTGCTGGGCCAGGTGGCACCCATCTGGGTCGACCAGCCGGCGCGCGGGTCGGTCGTGCCGGCCGGCCGGACACTGACCGTGACGGGGGTGGCCAGCACGTTCGAGGCCAACGTCGAGTGGCAGCTGCTCAGGGACGGGCGCCCCGTCGAGAGCGGCTACACCACCGCCTCGGAGGCGGCACCCGCGCGCGCCTCCTACCGGTTCACGACGAAGCGGCCCCTCCAGGTCGGGGCGTACGTGCTCCGCGTCTTCGAGACGAGCGCGAAGGACGGTTCGACGGCTGCCGAGCAGCTCGTCGGCCTCACCGCCCGCTGACCCCTCGCCGGCGCCGCTGTCGAGGTGGTCGCGGCACCCCCGACGCCGTCGGGATCACCTCGAACCACCGGGCGGGGGGCGTATGCCGTCAGGTCCAGCGGGTGCGCGCGCTCAGCACCGCGAGGGCGGCGGGACCGGCGGACGACGCCCGGAGGATCGTCGAGCCGAGACGCACCGCGCGGGCCCCGGCGGCCGTGAGCGTCTCGAGCTCCCGGTCGGTGATGCCGCCCTCGGGCCCGACGACGACGAGCACGTCGCCCGACCCCGGCAGCTCGACCGACGCGAGCGGTTCGGTCGCGTCCTCGTGGAGCACGAGGGTGAGGGCCGATGCCCCCACGCGGGCCGCGAGGGGCGCGAGCCCGACCGCGGGGGACGTCAGCGGCACCCGGGCCCGGCGGGACTGCTTGGCGGCCCGGGTGACGACCGCGGCCCACTTGGCGAGCGACTTCGCGGCGCGGTCGCCGCGCCAGACGACGACGGATCGCTCGGCCTGCCAGGGCACGACCTCGTCGACCCCCAGCTCGGTGGCGGCCTCGACCGCCTGCTCGTCGCGGTCGCCCTTGGCGAGGGCCTGGACGAGGACGAGCCTCGGGGCGGGCTCCGGCTCCTGGGTCACCTCGAGGACCCGTCCCCGCACCCACGTGCGGTCGACGTCGGTGACCTCGAGCAGGGCCCGGCGGCCGGCGCCGTCGGCGACGAAGCAGTGCTCGCCGGCACGCAGGCGCACCACGGTCGCGGCGTGACGGCCCTCGTCGCCGTCGAGCAGCAGCGAGCTCCCGACCACCGCGCCGGCCACCACCGACGGGTCACCGAGGAAGAGCTGGTGGGTCACCGGGCGCTCACGTGCGGGTCACTTCTCCTTGAAGGCGTCGCGCAGCTTGCCGAAGAGGCCCTTGTTGGCCGGCTGGAGCCGTCCCTGGGGGCTCTCCTCGCCACGCAGGGCCGCGAACTGGCGCAGCAGCTCCTGCTGCTCCTCGGTCAGGCGGGTCGGGGTCTGCACCGTGGCGTGGACGAGGAGGTCACCACGACCACCGTGGCGCAGGTGGGTCACGCCGAGGCCGCGCAGCGTCAGCACGTCGCCGCTCTGCGTGCCGGGCTTGATCTCGAGGTCCTGCATGCCGTCGAAGGTCGAGAGCTTGAAGCTCGTGCCGAGCGCCGCCGCCGCCATCGGCAGCTCGACGCTGCAGTGCAGGTCGTCGCCGCGACGGGTGTAGGTCTCGTGGTTGACGACGCGGATCTCGACGTAGAGGTCGGCCTTGGGGCCGTTGCCGGGACCGACCTCGCCCTCCCCGGTCAGCTGGATGCGCGTGCCGGTGTCGACACCGGCGGGCACTTTGAGCTTGAGCGAGCGGCGGGTGCGGACGCGACCGTCACCAGAGCAGTCGTGGCACGGGTCGGTCAGCGTGGAGCCGAAGCCCTGGCAGTTGACGCACGGGCGGGAGGTCATGACCTGGCCGAGGAAGCTGCGCTGGATCTGCTGGACCTCGCCGGCACCCTTGCAGATGGGGCAGGTCTGGCGACCGGTGCCCGGCTCGGCGCCGTCACCGTCGCAGCGCGTGCAGCCGACGGCGGTGTCGAGGGTCAGCTCCTCCTCGGAGCCGAAGACCGCCTTGGACAGGTCGATGTCGAGCCGCACGAGGGCGTCCTGCCCGCGCTGCACCCGTGAGCGCGGACCGCGAGTGCCGGCCTGCGCGCCCGCGCCGAAGAAGGCGTCCATGACGTCGCTGAACGAGAAGCCCTGTCCCGCACCGAAGCCGGCGCCGCCGCCCGACGCGAACGGGTCGGAGCCCATGTCGAAGGACTGGCGCTTCTGCGGGTCGGAGAGCACGTCGTAGGCCTGCGAGACGCGCTTGAACTCCTCCTCGGCCTCGGCACCGGGGTTGACGTCCGGGTGCAGCTTGCGGGCGAGTCGACGGTAGGCCTTCTTGATCTCCTCCTGGCTCGCGTCGCGCGAGACACCGAGGACGGCGTAGTAGTCGTTCAACCTGGGATTCCTTTTGGTACGTGGTGCTTTCGGTTCCGGCGCGGCGCTGCACCGGCGGACTGGCCGAGGTCGTGCTGGGTCAGGTGGCCTGGTTCTCGTCGAGGATCTCGGAGACGTAGCGCGCGACGGCCCGCACCGACGCCATCGTCGTGGGGTAGTCCATCCGGGTCGGGCCGAGCACCCCGAGGCTCGCCACGCGCTCGGAGCCGGAGCCGTAGCCCATCGAGACGAGCGAGGTGGACTGCAGGCCGGTCACGGGGTTCTCGGAGCCGATGCGCACCGAGACGAGCTCGGGGTCGTCGCCGAGCTGCCCGAGCAGGCGCAGCAGGGTCACGTGCTCCTCGAGCGCCTCGAGGATCGGGCCGATGGAGCGCGGGAAGTCCGCCCCCGCCCGAGCGAGGTTGGCCTGCCCGGCGAGGACGACGCGCTCCTCGCGCTCCTCGACGAGCGCGTCGCCGAGGGCCGAGACGACGGCCTCGAGAGCGGCGCGGTCGGCGTCGTCGGTCTCGCCGACGAGGCGGCGCAGCCTGGTCGCGGCGACGGTGAACGGCACGCCCGCCGCCACCTCGTTGATGCGCGACCGGATCGAGGCGACGAGGGCCTCACCGGTCGGGTCGGTCAGCACGCGCCCGGTGTCGACGACACGCTGCTCGACGCGGCCGGTGTTGACGATGAGGACGATCATCAGGTGCGAGGAGCCCATGGGGACGAGCTCGATGTGCCGCACCGTCGACCGGGTCAGCGACGGGTACTGCACGACCGCCACCTGGCGGGTCAGGCTCGCGAGCAGGCGCACGGTCCGGTCCACGACGTCGTCGAGGTCGACGGCGCCCTGCAGGAACTGCCCGATCGCGCGGCGCTCCCCCTGACCGAGGGGCTTGACGGCGCTGAGCCGGTCGACGAACACGCGGTAGCCGGCATCGGTCGGCACGCGCCCCGCCGACGTGTGCGGCGCGTGGATGAGGCCCTCCTCCTCGAGCAGGGCCATGTCGTTGCGCACCGTCGCGGCGCTGACGCCGAGGTGGTGGCGCTCGACGAGCGCCTTGCTGCCGACCGGCTCGGAGGTCTGGACGTAGTCCTGCACGATCGCGCGCAGCACCATCAGCCTGCGGTCCTCGCTCATCGTCCCTCCTTCACGGGTCTGGAGTCGGTGGGTGCCACGGGTCCGGCACTCTCGTCTGGCACTCTCGATCGACGAGTGCCAAGTCTACGTCGTGGGCCGCCGATCTCCGATTTCATCCAACCGTATGCGGCGCCCCGCCCTTCCCGACGGGGCCGCGCCCGCGTCGGTGACCCGTCGTCCCGGACGGCCACCCCCGAGGCTCCGACCCCAGGGGCACCCCGTCGCCCCGCAGGGCCCGGTGGGGGCACCCGCGTGGCGTCCGCGCGGCGGTCGGGACGCGGCATACCCTCGCTTGTCGTGTCCCCCATCGATCGCTACGGATCCGACGTGCTCAGCGGAGACTGGCGTGCCCCCAGGCGCGGCCGGTCCACCCCCACCCCCGCCGAGCCCGACCTCGTCGTCGAGGAGGTCGAGACCGGCTGGGTCGGCGCCGTCGTGCGCGTCGAGAAGGCGGGCGGGATGCACGTCGTGCACCTCGAGGACCGTCGCGGACGCACCAAGGCCTTCCCCCTAGGACCGGGCTTCCTGCTCGACGGGGCCCCCGTGACGCTCACCCCGCCGAAGGCAGCCGCCGGCGCCGCCCTCGCCGAGGCACGGCGAGCCGCCTCGAGGACCGCCAGCGGCTCGGTGGCCGTCGAGGGAGCGCGCGCCCGCGTCGCCAGCGGGTCACGGATCTACGTCGAGGGCCGGCACGACGCCGAGCTCGTCGAGAAGGTCTGGGGCGACGACCTGCGGGTCGAGGGTGTCGTCGTCGAGCTCATGGACGGTGTCGACGACCTCGCCGGCATCATCGCCGAGTTCCAGCCCGGCCCGGGACGACGCCTCGGCGTCCTCGTCGACCACCTCGTGCCCGGCACGAAGGAGGCTCGGATCGTCGCGCAGGCGCAGGCCCTTCCCGGCCTGGCCCAGCACGTGCGGATCCTCGGCCACCCCTACGTCGACGTGTGGCAGTCGGTGCGCCCGGAGCGGCTCGGCTGGCAGCAGTGGCCGGTCATCCCCCGCGGCACGTCCTGGAAGCACGGTATCTGCGCCGAGCTCGGGTGGGCCCACTCGAGCCAGGCCGACATCGCCCAGGCGTGGAAGCGCATCCTGGGGACCGTGCGGTCCTACGCCGACCTCGAGCCGACGCTGCTCGCGAGCGTCGAGGAGCTCATCGACTTCGTGACCGAGCCCGGCGCGTAGCCGGGGGCCCCGGCGGCCGGTCGCCGGACAGGGTCCGGTGACCCGGCGCGACCCTTTGCGAGACCCGGCGCGCCGGCTCCCCTGCGCTCCGCGCTGATCACGACGCCAGGTAGCCCTGGACGTCCGCGACCACCTGCGTCGACTGGTAGACGTAGATGTCGACGTAGCCGTCACTGCTCGGCGTGACGACGGCCGTGTTGGCGATCGTCTGGCCCGCGACGAAGTTGAGGTTCGACGTCGTGGGGCGCGAGCTGCCCGAGGGGTAGGCGATGAGGTGGCCCGGCTGCTGCGGACCGGTGACGACGAGGGTCAGGACCACGGCCTTGACACCGGTCGACGGCACGCCGCCCCGACCGGTCACCTGCAGGCGCACGACGCCACCCGCGGCGACGGGGCCGCTCGCGGCCACACCGGTGCCGTTGCGGGTGTCGAGCAGGCGTGCAGGCGTCAGTCCCAGGTAGTCCGCGCCCGACGGGTACCACCCGACGACGTCGGCGATGACGTCGGTCGCGGCGGACGTGCGGATGCTGACGCGTCCGTTGCTGCCGACCTTGGCGACGACGAGGCCCGAGATCGAGCTGCCGGACGAGAAGTTCAGCGAGGACGAGTTCGGCTCGGCGGCCCCGGTGGGCCAGACGGCGAGGTTGCCGTCCTTGGTCGGGCGTGCGGCCGTGACGTTGAGCAGGACGGAGTCGACACCGGATGCGGGCACGACGGAGCTGCCCGTGACCGTGAGGTCGATGCGCGAACCCGGCTGCAGGCGACCGGCGGGGGCGCCCTGCCCGTAGCGCGTGTCGAGGATGCGCGTCGGGGTCGTCGTCGTCAGGTTGCCGAACGAGGGGTACCAGCCGACGACGTCCACGAGGACGTCGGTCGCCTGGCTCACCTTGATCCGGATGCGCCCGTCGGAGCCGACCCCCACGACCGCCTGGTTGGCGACGACGGCACCCGGGTCGAAGTTGACCGTCGACGACGCTGCGGGCGACGTGCCCGACGGGTAGGCGAGCAGGTAGCCCTCCGCCTGGGGGCGCACCACGGTGACGTTGACGACCACCGCGCCGATGGCGGTGCGGGGCAGGCCCGCCTTCCCGCTCACGAGGATGCTGGTGTCGCTACCGGCGGCGAGCGGGCCGGTCGCACCCAGCGAGGACCTGGTGTCGACGATGCGGGTCGGTGCCACCGGGCGGTAGGTCGGGTAGGAGGCGGGCGCCGCGACCTTGGGTCCCATGTCCTTGAGGTGGATGAAACCCGCCGGCCAAAGGCCTCCGGAGCGGGTGACCGAGCGCCAGCGGAAGTCGCCGCCCCAGTTGTCCTCCGAGACGAGGATCTGGTCGGCCGAGACGACCTTCTCGACGTAGGCGATGTGACCGGTGCTCGAGAAGGACTGCCCCCACCACGCGACGGACCCCACGGCGGGCGCGTCGTCGGTCTGGGACGCGAATGCCGTGCCCCAGTTGTAGGCGTTGCCGGACAGCTGCGCCGGGCGCTTGTTGGGCAGCCCGTTGGTCACGAGGCGGTAGGCCACGTAGTTGGTGCAGTTGTGGCCGGTCGACTGGCTCCAGTAGCTGGTGCTGCTGTGGTCCTTGTAGCCCGAGTTCGAGTAGCCGGCGGTCGCGCACGCGTCGTAGCCCGTGCACAGGACGTTCCACTCGTAGGCCCGGGCCGGGCCGGCCAGCCCGACCGTGGCCACGAGAACAGCCAGGGCGCTGAGGAACACCGCGAGGGCCCGCCCGCGACGACGAGGGGCCGCGAGTGGGAGTGCTGTGGCAGCCCGACCGGCCTGGTCATCGGTGGCCTGAGGCATGTGGGTCTCCCGTGATCGCCGGTGGGGTGCACCCGCAATCTAGGACAATCACGCCCCTGAATCACTCCTATCCCAGAAATCCCATGCGACACGAGCGGGAAATGAGCCTGAAAATGTCAGAGGTGTGCTAATGACACCGCTGTCATTTGCCCTTCGCCCCTGATCCGCTCCGACGACGGCCGGGCACGACGAAACGGCTGATCACCCGCTCCTTCGCCGACGTGAACGGCGGCCGCACCCACCCGGTCGTGTCCGGTCGGGTCGGCAGGGCGAACACCGACTTGGTGTGGGAGAAGAGCTCGACCGACCGCTCACCGTGGTAGGCGCCGGTGCCGCTGGCCCCGACCCCGCCGAAGGGCAGGCCGGGCACGGCCAGGTGGGCAAGCGGGACGTTGACCGCCAGGGCGCCCGAGGAGGTGTCCCGGGTGAACCGGCGCTGGACCGCGTCGGACCTCGTGAAGACGTAGAGCGCGAGCGGCTTGTCACGCGAGGTGATGAGCTCGATGGCAGCATCGAGCCCCTCGACGGCCACCAGGGGCAGGACGGGACCGAAGATCTCCTCGCGCATGACCGACTCGGCCGGGTCGTCGGCGTCGCGCACCTCGACGACCGTCGGCTCGAGGTAGCAGGTGGAGGCGTCCGACCGACCGCCGGTGACGACGCGAGCCGGGTCGACGAGGGCGGTGAGCCGGTCGAGGTGACGGCGGCTCACGATGCGGCCGTAGTCGGGTGAGGTCGCAGGGTCCGCACCGAAGGCGTCGGCGATGGCAGCGACGAGCAGCGGCTTGAGCGCCTCGAGCGTCGGCCGGCTGGCGATGACATAGTCGGGCGCGACACACGTCTGCCCCGCGTTGGTGAACTTGCCCCAGACGAGCCGCTGGGCGGTCACCTCGAGGTCGGCGTCGTCGGCGACGTAGGCGGGCGACTTGCCGCCGAGCTCGAGCGTCACGGGCGTCAGGTGCCGTGCGGCGGCCTCGAGCACGATCCTTCCTACCGCCCCGTTGCCGGTGTAGAAGATGTGGTCGAACCGTTGGGCGAGCAGCTCGGTCGTCTCCGGGACGCCACCCTCGACGACGTGCACGGCGGAGCGGTCGAGGTGCGAGCGCAGCAGGCGGGCCAGGACGGCGGACGTCGCCGGCGCGACCTCGCTGGGCTTGAGGACGACGGCGTTGCCCGCCGCGAGCGCGCCGACCATCGGCGTGAGGCACAGCTGCACCGGGTAGTTCCAGGGGGCGATGACGAGGACGACACCGAGGGGCTCGCGCACGACCTTGGCGCGTCCCGGGGCGAGCGAGAGCGGCACCCGCACCCGACGGGCCGCGGTCCACGCGCGGAGGTGACGCAGCGTGTGGTCGATCTCGCGCACGACGAAGCCCGTCTCGGTGACCCAGGCCTCCGTGGCGCTCTTGCCGAGGTCCTCGTGCAGTGCAGCCGCGATCTCCTCCTCGCGCTCCACGAGCAGGGTCCTCAGGGCCTCGAGCTGGGCGACCCGCCACGCCCGCGGCTTGGTCACCCCGGAGTCGAAGGCGCGACGCGCAGCGGTGACGACGTCTGCGGGACGTCCACCGCCTCCACCGTCACGGTCCCTCGCCGGACTCACCTGGTCCGTCGGGACTGTCGGGCTCGTCGGGCTCGTCGGGCTCGTCGTCGGCACGGTCTCGCTCATGGCGGCCTTCCTCGTCAGGGCCCCTCAGGCGGCGAGGAGCCGGTGCACCACGGTGTCCGCGAGCAGTCGCCCGCGACGGGTCAGGACGAGCCGCGAGTCCCGCAGGGCGGCGGTGCCATCCACGAGCCCGTCGGCGATGAGGCCGGCCACGGCAGTGCGTCCCGATCCTCGCAGATCCGAGACCGGCAGTCCCTGCACAAGGCGTGTGCCGAGCAGCACACGCTCGTCGTAGCGCTGCTCGTCCGTCAAGGTCTCACGGGCATGGGCCGGCGAGAGTCCCGCACCCAGGCGGGCGGCATACGCACTGGGGTGCTTGACGTTCCACCAGCGCACGCCGCCGACGTGGCTGTGCGCGCCCGGACCGACGCCCCACCAGTTCGTGCCGGCCCAGTAGGCGACGTTGTGGCGGCAGCGGTGCTGCTCGGACCGGGCCCAGTTGCTCACCTCGTACCAGCCGAATCCGGCGGCGGTCAGCAGCTCGTCGGCGAGCTCGTACTTGTCGGCCTCGTCGTCGTCCTCGGGAGCGGGCACGACGCCTCGGCGCACCTGGGCGGCCAGCTTCGTGCCGTCCTCGACGACGAGGGCGTAGGCGGAGATGTGGTCTGGCTCCAGCGCGATGGCGGCCTCGAGGCTGCGTCGCCAGTCCTCGAGCGACTCCCCCGGCGTGCCGTAGATGAGGTCGACGCTCACCTGCATGCCCGCGCCCCGGGTGGCCTCGACGGCGCGCGCGACGTTGTCGGGGTCGTGCGTGCGCTCGAGGGTGCGCAGCACGTGCGGCACGGCCGACTGCATCCCCACGGACACTCGGGTGAACCCTCCGTCGGCGAGCTCGCGCAGCGACTGCGGCGTCACGGAGTCCGGGTTGGCCTCGGTCGTGACCTCCGCGTCCGGCATCAGTCCGAAACGGTCGCGTATGCCGTCCAGCACCGTCACGAGGTCACCCGACCTCAGCATGGTGGGCGTGCCCCCACCGACGAAAACCGTTGACACGGCAGGCGCCTCGGCCCCGAGGACGGACCGGGCGATGTCGAGCTCACGGACGGCCGCCGCGGCGTAGGTGTCGACGCCGATGCTCGCGCCGGGGCCGCCGAGCTCGGTCAGGGTGTAGGTGTTGAAGTCGCAGTAGCCGCAGCGCACCGTGCAGAACGGCACGTGGACGTAGATGCCGAGGTCGGTCCGCGCGAGGTCCGCGAGGGCTGCAGGGGGCAGCTCCCCCGTGGTCGGCGCGGGGTCGCCGTCGGGCAGGGCGGAGGGCGGCATACCTCCATTGTCCCAGTCCGGCAGCCGTGCGCCGTCCACGTCGCAGGCTGGCGGGGAAACGGGGTGGGTGGTCAGCCCGAGTGCGTGGTGACGCCGTAGCTGGCCCGCGATGCCAGGGCCCAGCGCGCCGCCGGCACCGAGACGAGCGCGATGACGACCATGAAGGCGGCCAGGACGAGCCACCCCGTCTCGCCGCGGTCGACGCAGAAGTAGGTGACGAGCGGCGGGGCGACGACGGCGAGGACGCTGAAGCCGAGGCCGGCGAAGCCCTGGTACTGCCCCTGACGCTCGTGCGGAGCGAGCCCCATCTGCAGGCCCCACTGGCCACCCGAGCCGATCATCTCGCCGACGACGTGGACGAGGGAGCCGACGACGAGCGCGCCGATGGCGAGCCAGCGGCTCCCCCGGTCCGCCAGGGCGACGACGGCGAAGCCGCCCGCGATCCACCACGCCCCGCGGACGAGGGCCCGCGCACCGGCCTCGACGGAGTCGGCGCGACGCGAGAGCCGCACCTGGAAGAGCGCGACGGCGGTGGTGTTGAGGATCAGCAGGATCGCGACCATCACCGTGGGGGCCGCAGTGCGGGCCGAGACGTAGAGCGCGAGCCCGAGCTCCATGACGAAGAAGTGGAGGGAGAACAGCCCGGTGATGACGGTGATGACGACGTAGGGCCAGTCGCGCAGGACGGCCAGCCGCGGCTCGCCGGCGTCCCGCACGTGCGGCGCGATGTCGGGCAGCCGTGTCGTGTTCCAGGCGGCGAACCCGGTGAAGACGGCGTTGAGGACGAAGACCGTGACGTAGGCCCAGCGCTCGTCGATGACGAGGGCCGCCCCGCCGAAGACCGACCCGAGGCCGAGCGCCGTGTTGGTGACGGCGCGGAGGTAGGCCTTGGAGAGCACGCCACGACCACCCGTGGCGAGCTGGGCGATGACGCCCTGGTTGACCGCGCCGGCCCCGCGCTCGAAGAGGGCGAGCACGCCGAGCAGGACAGCGAGGGCCCAGGGGGTCGTGGCGAGGACCGGCGGTGCGCTGAAGAGCGCCGCACCGGCCATGAACCCGGTGAGGACGCGCCTGGGGCCGAGGGTGTCGCCGAGGTGGCCGGCTGGGACCTGCACGACGATCCCGACCACTGCCGAGACCGACATGGCGAGCGCCACCTCGGTGGCGCTGAAGCCCACCTGGCGGGTGAAGTAGAGGGCGCTCGTCGTCAGGACGGCCCCGGCGCCGAACCGGTTGGCGAACGAGCCGATCGCGAGGATGCGCAGGTCGCGGTCGACCGGGACGCCCCGACGGGTCAGGGGTTCGGCCTGCGGTGGGGTGACTCTCGCCGTCACGGGTCCTCCTCGATATCTCTTGACGTCAAGATATCTGACGGTAGGCGCACCCGCGCAACGGGTTTAGTCGGTTCGCCTAGGCTGAGGTCGTGTACTCCCCCAACTGGATCGAGCTCGACGGCGTCGTCAACATGCGGGACCTCGGAGGCCTGATGACCTCCGACGGGGCCACCGTGCACCCCCGGCGGCTGCTCCGATCCGACAACCTGCAGGACCTCTCCCCCGAGGCCGTCGAGACGCTCGTGACCCACTACGGGGTCACCGACATCGTCGACCTGCGCACCCACGTCGAGCTCGCCAAGGAGGGTGACGGGCCGCTCCGAGCCGTCGCCGGCGTCACGCACCACCACCACACCCTCTACCGCGAGGACACCGACGAGTCGGGCATCCCGGCCGCCGAGCGCGCCCTTCCGTGGGAGACGGACGAGCGGCGCGAGCTGACCAGGGCCAGGAAGGACCCCGACCAGGACGGCGCCCACGACCGCTTCTGGTCCGAGCACTACCTCTCCTACCTCGCGACCCGTCCCGACTCGGTCGTGGCCGCTCTCGATGCCATCGCCTCGAGCGAGGGCGCGGCCCTCGTGCACTGCGCCGCCGGCAAGGACCGCACCGGCACCGTCGTGGGTCTCGCGCTCAAGGTCGTCGACGTGCCGGACGACCTCGTCATCGCCGACTTCGCGGCGTCGGCGCAGCGCGTCGCCGCCATCATGGACCGGCTGCGCGCCCGCCCCGCCTACGCCCGCAACCTCGAGGACAAGACGGTGGCCCAGCAGTCGCCGACGACCGACACCATGCGCCTGCTCCTCGGAGCGCTCGAGGAGCGTCATGGCGGCGTGTACGGCTGGCTCGCGACGCAGGGCTGGACCGCCGCCGACACCGACCGCATGCGGCACAAGCTCCTCGCCGACTGATACCAGGAACCGGCGCCGACGGGTGGGCCGGCTCCGGCACCGGCGCCACCCGGTCGAGCGGGCCCACCCACGACGCACCGCGACGGCCGCCACCCGTCCCGGTCGGGACTACTTCTTGGTCTTGCCCGAGTCGCCGTCGCTCGAGAGGGCTGCGACGAAGGCCTCCTGCGGCACCTCGACCCGACCGACCATCTTCATGCGCTTCTTGCCCTCCTTCTGCTTCTCGAGCAGCTTGCGCTTGCGGCTGATGTCGCCGCCGTAGCACTTGGCGAGCACGTCCTTGCGGATGGCGCGGATGTTCTCTCGCGCGATGATCCGCGATCCGATGGCGGCCTGGATCGGCACCTCGAACTGCTGGCGCGGGATGAGGTCCTTGAGCTTGCTCGCCATCATGACGCCGTAGGCGTAGGCCTTGTCCTTGTGGACGATCGCCGAGAAGGCGTCGACGGTCTCGCCCTGGAGCAGGATCTCGACCTTGACGAGGTCGGCGACCTGCTCGCCGTCGGGCTCGTAGTCGAGCGAGGCGTAGCCGCGGGTGCGTGACTTGAGCTGGTCGAAGAAGTCGAAGACGATCTCGGCGAGCGGCAGCGTGTAGCGCATCTCGACCCGGTCCTCGGAGAGGTAGTCCATGCCGCGCAGGTTGCCGCGCTTCTGCTGGCACAGCTCCATGATCGCGCCGACGAAGTCAGACGGCGCGAGGATCGTGGCGCGCACGACCGGCTCGCTCACCTCGCGGATCTTGCCGTCGGGGTACTCGCTCGGGTTGGTCACGTGCACGGCCTTGCCGTCGTCCATCGTCACGTCGTAGACGACGTTGGGCTGCGTGGAGATCAGGTCGAGCCCGAACTCGCGCTCGAGGCGCTCGCGGACGATCTCGAGGTGCAGCAGGCCGAGGAAGCCGACGCGGAAGCCGAAGCCGAGCGCAGCCGAGGTCTCGGGCTCGTAGACGAGCGCGGCGTCGTTGAGCTTGAGCTTGTCGAGGGCGTCGCGCAGGTCGGGGTAGTCGGACCCGTCGATGGGATAGAGGCCCGAGAACACCATCGGCTTGGGGTCGCGGTAGCCGCCGAGGTCCTTCGTGGCCGGCTTGCTCGCGTTGGTCACCGTGTCGCCGACGCGTGACTGGCGCACGTCCTTGACGCCGGTGATGAGGTAGCCGACCTCACCGACCCCGAGGCCCTTGGAGGGCACGGGCTCGGGGCTGATGACGCCGATCTCGAGCAGCTCGTGCGTCGCCCGGGTCGACATCATGACGATCTTCTCGCGCGGGTTGAGGTTGCCGTCGACGACGCGGACGTAGGTGACGACGCCGCGGTAGGTGTCGTAGACCGAGTCGAAGATCATCGCCCGGGCGGGTGCGTCGGGGTCACCGACCGGGGCGGGCAGGTCGCGCACGATCGTGTCGAGCAGCGGCTCGACGCCGGCACCGGTCTTGCCGGACACCTTGAGGCAGTCCTCGGGCTCGCAGCCGATGAGCTTGGCCAGCTCCTCGGCGTACTTCTCGGGCTGGGCCGCCGGCAGGTCGATCTTGTTGAGCACCGGGACGATGGTGAGGTCGTTCTCCATCGCGAGGTAGAGGTTGGCGAGCGTCTGCGCCTCGATGCCCTGGGCGGCGTCGACGAGCAGCACGGCCCCCTCGCAGGCGGCGAGGGACCGGGAGACCTCGTAGGTGAAGTCGACGTGACCGGGGGTGTCGATCATGTTGAGCGCGTACGTCGTGCCCTCGAGCTCCCAGGGCATGCGCACGGCCTGGCTCTTGATCGTGATGCCGCGCTCGCGCTCGATGTCCATGCGGTCGAGGTACTGCGCGCGCATGGCGCGCGCGTCGACGACGCCGGTCAGCTGCAGCATGCGGTCGGCCAGTGTGGACTTGCCGTGGTCGATGTGCGCGATGATGCAGAAGTTGCGGATCAGGTCCGGCGGCGTTGCGTTGGGTGCCAACGCGGAGCGGGCCATGGGCGACACGTGGGACGAACCTCGCAGAGTCAGGGAGACGGGGTGGCGGCGGTCTCGGACGGGGCCGCGACAGCACAGTCTCCCATGCCCTGGACGGTCGGCGCCTCCACCCTGCCGGCGGCAGCACGGTGCGAGCGCCGCTCGAGCACGGCCGACAGCGCGGCGACACCGACGCCGAGCACCGCCAGGCCGGCGCCGACCAGGCTCGGGGCGCCGTAGCCCCACCCCGCCGCGAGGACGATGGACCCGAGCCACGCGCCGAGCGCGTTCGCGGTGTTGAGCGTCGAGTGGTTGAGGGCGGCCGCCAGCGACTGGCCCTCGTGCGCGACGTCCATCAGGCGCGTCTGGAGCAGCGGCACGACCACCGAGGGCAGCAGGCCGAGCACGAAGACCATGACGACCGCGAGCCAGAGCGTGTGGGCGGCCCACCCGAAGACGGCGAGCAGCACGGCGATGAGGCCGAGGGCACCGATGATGCCCTTGAGCACGCCGACCCGGTTGGCGACCCGGCCGCTCAGCACCATGCCGACGACCATGCCGACGCCGTATGCCGCGAGCACCCACGGGATGTAGCGCTCGTCGAGCCCGGCGAGCTCGGTCATCGTCGGGGTGATGAAGGAGTACATCGCGAACATGCCACCGAAGCCGACGACGCCGATGAGCAGGGCCAGCCACACCTGCACGCGCCGCAGGGCCCGCATCTCGGCGCGCATCGACTCCTCGCCGCTCGGGGGCTGGTGCGGCAGGAACAGGCCGATCGCGACGACGGTCAGGGCGGCGATGACCCCGACGAGGACGTAGGGCAGGTGCCAGGAGAACCGCTGGCCCAGCAGGGTGGCGACCGGCACCCCGACGACGTTGGCGACGCCGAGCCCACCGAGGATGGCGGCCACCGCGGCGGTGCGGCGGTGGTGCGACACGAGGGAGGCTGCGACGACCGACCCGATGCCGAAGAAGGCGCCGTGCGGCAGACCGGCGAGGAACCGTGCGGCCATGACCGTGGAATAGCTGTCGGCCAGCAGGATCGCGACGTGGGCGACGGCGAAGAACGCCATGAGGCCCATCAGCAGGCCCTTGCGCGGCGCCTTGGCCGCGGCGACGGCGATGAGGGGCGCCCCGACGACGACGCCGAGCGCATACGCCGAGACGTAGTGGCCGGCGGTCGCGATGTCGACGCCCGTCCCGTCGGCGATCTGCGGCAGCAGGCCCATCGTCACGAACTCCGTGGTGCCGATGGCGAAGCCACCCACCGCGAGCGCGAGGATGGCTAGGGTCGTGCGTCGTCTGGCGGGGGTCACGAGGTCTCTCCGGGTTCGGTCGTGCGATCGGCGTCCAGCGGTGGCGGCACCGGCATGGGGATGGTGCGGATCGCCGTCGACCCGGTCTCGGGCACCAACGGTAACGGCCTCCCGGCTACGGTGATTCCCATGTCCAGCACCTTGGAGCGTCTCCTCGGCCGACTGCGGGGTGCCGTGCGCCGGCCCACCTCCCGGACCGGCGCACGACCCGCGGCACCGGCCCCGGCCCCGGCGAACGGCCGCGACGCCGCCTACCCGGGCGACGCGACGCGCCTGCCCGACACCACGTGCGCGCCGCGCCCCGACGGCCGGCCCGATCCGGGCGAGATCGTCTGGACGTGGGTGCCTTACGAGGAGGACCACAGCCAGGGCAAGGACCGGCCCGTCCTCGTCGTCGGGCGCCAGGGCGAATGGCTCGTGGGCCTGCCCCTGACGAGCAAGGACCACGACCGCGACGAGGAGCAGGAGCGACGGTCGGGCCGCGAGTGGGTCGACATCGGCTCCGGCGCGTGGGACGGGCAGGGCCGGCCGAGCGAGGTGCGGGTCAACCGACTCGTCCGGGTCAACCCGGACGGCGTGCGTCGCGAGGGCGCCGTGCTCCCCCGCGACCGCTACGACGAGGTCGTCGCCGCCGCCCGCGCCCTGCACCGGGGCTGAGCACTCGGGCCCGGACCGAGCCAGCCCAGCGCTGGTCCCTCCCCGGCCCTGCCCGAGACGCAGATCGGGCCCGTCACCACGAGGTGACGGGCCCGCTCACGCGAAGGGGTGGTGCGTCAGAGGGACGCGACCTTCTTGGCCATCGCCGACTTCTTGTTGGCGGCCTGGTTCTGGTGGATGACACCCTTGCTGACAGCCTTGTCGAGCTTCTTCGAGGCGGTCTTGAGGGCGTCGGCAGCCGCGTCCTTGTCGCCGGAGGCGGTCGCCTCGCGGACCTTGCGGATCCACGTGCGGAGCTCGCTCTTGACGGCCTTGTTGCGCTCGGTGCGCGTCGCGTTCGTCTTGATGCGCTTGAGCTGCGACTTGATGTTTGCCACGTTGATGGTTTCTTTCGTTCGGTCGGATGGTTGCGGTTAGAGGGCCGCAAAGCCGCTCGGGACCGGGAGTGGGGACACCCTGCGTGAGCAGCTCTGGATGGTGCATGCATGCGCGCACGACCTGAGCGCGCACGCAAGGGTCAAAGTTACCAGCGGCCCGTGCGCACGACCAAACCGGGAGCGCGCCGAACGCGCGCTCGGTGGAGCAGGCCCGTGGGCCCCTGCCTCAGCGTGCGGCGCGGGCCCGGGAGATCGTGAGGATCGCGCGCTCCACGGCATACACGGGGTCGCGTCCGCCGCCCTTGACCTCGAAGTCCGCGGCGGCGACCGCCTGGACCGCGACGGCGAGCCCGTCGGCGCTCCAGTGGCCGACCGCGCGACGTGCCTTGTCGATCTGCCAGGGCGCCATGCCGAGGCTCTTGGCCAGCTGCGCCGAGCTGCCGCGTCCGGCCGCGCCGACCTTGATGAGCTGGCGCAGCTGCGAGGCGATGACCGCGACGATCGGCACCGGGTCGACCCCGGTGGCGATCGCGTGCCGCAGCAGCCGCAGCGCCTCCCCCGACTGGCCGGCGACGGCGGCGTCGGCGACCCGGAAGCCGGTGGCCTCGACCTTGCCACCGTGGTAGGTGTCGACGACGGCGTCGTCGACCGTGCCCTCGGTGTCGGAGACGAGCTGCGAGCAGGCGGCGGCGAGCTCGCGCACGTCCTTGCCGACGGCCTCGATGAGGGCACGGACCCCGTCGCTCGTGATCTTGCGACGGGCGGCCGCGAACTCCTTCATGACGAAGTCCGTCTTGTCCCGGTCGGTCTTGACCGCCGGGCACTCGATGACCCGGGCGCCGGACTTCTTCATCGTGTCGATGACCTTCTTGCCCTTCATGCCTCCGCCGTGCGCGACGACGAGGCCGATGTCGGGGTCGGGCACGGCCAGGAGCGAGAGCAGGTCGAGCTGCAGCTCGTCGGGTGACTCGTGGAGGTCTCGCACGACGATGGTCTTGGCACCACCGAAGAGCGAGGGGCTCGCGTGCATCTGCATGGCACCGGACTCGTAGGTCGCCGGGTCGATGCGGATGACCTCGACGTCCGCCTGACGGCCCGGCGCGAGCACGGCGGCGACGGCGCGCTCGACGAGGACGCCCTCGGGACCGGTCACGAGCACGAAGGGCGGAACGGCCGGGTCGGTCATGGCGTCACTCTGCCATGCGGGCCCGACAGTGGTCCGCCCCGTCCCCCGTGGAAGTGAAGGTCATGTTCGCCCTCGTCCTCGCCCTCGCGCTCGCCGCCGCCGGCTTCGTCCTGCTCCGCCTCAAGGACCACCCCCGGAAGCTGAGCCGCTACGCCGCGATCCCGTTCGGGCTCGCCCTCTTCCTGGTCGCCAGCGCCTCGTACTACCGCCTCGACGCCGGCGAGGCCGCGGTCACCAAGACCTTCGGCACGGTGGGCGATGAGGCGATCAGCGCCACCGGCATCCACCTCAAGGCCCCGTGGCAGGACCTCATCCGCTTCGACATCCGCAACCAGACCATCGCCTTCGACGAGGGCGGGGGTCGCGTCTCCACCGTCACGAGCGACAACGCGACCGTCGCCTACGACGTGACCATCCGCTACTCCCTCAACCCCGGCAAGCTCTCCGAGATCGTGCGGCAGTACCCCGACCAGGAGACGTTCATCTCCCGCGCGGTGCTGCCCGGCGTCTCCTCGGTCACGCGCGACGCGCCGACCACGTTCACGGCCGCGACGGTGCGCCAGTCACGGGCGCAGCTCGCGCAGCGCATCACCGAGGGCCTCGAGAAGCGTCTCGGCGAGGTCGGGGTCACCGTCGAGCAGGTGGACCCGAGGGCCATCACGCTCGACCAGAACGTGCAGGCCAACTACGACAAGGTGCAGAGCTCGCTCGCCAACGCCGAGGCCGCCAAGGCCGACCTGCAGACGGCCCTCGCCAAGGCCGAGATCACCAAGACCGAGGCCCAGGCCACGTCGGACGCCGACCAGATCATCCGCTGCGGCGCCACCTCGACGCAGGTCAACGAGGTCATCAACGGCAAGGACGTCAAGGCCGTCAAGGTCGTGCCGGTCCCGTCCGAGAAGTGCCAGAACCGGCTCAACGAGCAGGTCCTCATGAGCAAGTACATCGACATGCTCAAGGAGCACGGCGACTCGCTCATCGTCATCCCGCAGGGCACGCAGAACCTCATCCAGCTGCCTGCCCTCCCGGGCGCGTCGACCAAGACCCCCTGACACCGAACCGCGACACACCCGGTGGCGGCCGGGCCTCCCGGTTGCAGCACCGGGAGGTTCACCGTCACCGGGTGCGTTGCGGGAGTGTGCTGACCGGGCGGCGCCCGGCCGATCGCGTATGCCGTGTGGCGCGTCAGTCGAAGAGCGCGCCCGAGGCGATGGTGAGCCCGAGCTGCTCGACCCGTGCGGCGATGGTCTCCTCGGAGAGCTCGAAGTGGTCGACGAGCTCGTCGAGCTGCATGCCGGCGTCGGCGGCGTCGCGCAGCTCCTCGTCCTGCTCGTCGGTCCAGGCGTGGCCCGAGGTGACGGCGCTGCGCGACGACACCGGAGCCGGAGGCGGCGTTGCCACCGGCCTCGGGTGCTCCGTGCCGTCGGCGTCGGCCCGGGCGCCGGTCAGCGAGCGCAGCGCGGGCTCCTCGACGGCGACCGGGGGCGGCGCCATCGAGTCGAGGCGCGCCAGCGCGGCCAGCACCATCTTCTTGTCGGTGGTCGGGTAGAAGGGCGGCAGCGAGCGCTGGAGGAACCCGGCGTACCTCGCCGTCATCATCCGGGAGTCGAGGAAGGCGACGACGCCGCGGTCGTCGGCCCGGCGCACGAGGCGGCCGGCGCCCTGGGCGAGCCGGAGCGCGGCGTGGGTGGCCGAGACCGCCATGAAGCCGTTGCCCCCCATGCGCGCGATGGCCTGCGAGCGCGCCGAGGCGAGCGGGTCGTCGGGGCGCGGGAACGGGATGCGGTCGATGAGGACGAGCTGGCACGACGAGCCGGGGACGTCGACGCCCTGCCACAGCGTCAGGGTGCCGAAGAGGCAGGTGCGCGGGTCACGCGCAAACTGCCGCACGAGCGTCGTGATCTGGTCCTCGCCCTGGCACAGGACCGGGATGTCGTCGCCGAAGCGGGCGCGCATGATCTCGGCGGCCGTCTGGGCCGCGCGCATCGAGGAGAAGAGGCCTAGGGTGCGACCGCCGGCGGCTCGCACGAGCTGCTCGATCTCGTCGAGCGTGTCGTCGCCGGCGCCGTCACGGCCGGGCGGCGGCAGGTGGGCGGCGACGTAGGCGATGGCCTGCTTGGGGTAGTCGAAGGGGCTTCCGACGTCGAGGCCCTGCCACTTCGGGGCCCCCTCGCCGCGCAGGCCGATGGTGCCGGCCACGGCGTCGAACGTGCCGCCGAGCTCCAGGGTCGCGGACGTGAGCACGACGGTGCGCTCCTCGAAGACCTTGTCGCGCACGAGCATCGCGACGCTCATCGGGGCGACGCGGAGCACGGGTCCGCGGCGCTGGTCGCGGTTCAGCCACACGACGTCGAGCTCGCGCTCCTCGAGGATGCGCTCGGCGTTCTCGTGGATCTCGTCCACGGCGGCGCGGGCGACCTGACGCGCCCCGTCGGACTCCTGGCCGGGCGGCGGCTTGAGGTCGCTCTGGACGGTGCGGGCCGTGTCGCGGACCCGGGCCAGCGCGAGGCCGACGGAGTCCGGGATGCCGAGCATCCGCCCCTCCTCGAGCGGCTCGAGCGCCTGGGCGAGCATCTCTCCCGCCTCGTCCATGGCGGCGGTGTTCTCCGACATGCGGCCGGCCTTCTTGGCGGCCGACATGACCATCGTGCCGGTCAGCTCGTCGGTGATCGTGGCCGTGACGCGGTCGACGAGCTCGTGGGCCTCGTCGACGACGAGCACGTCGTGCTCGGGCAGCATCTGGCGGCCCTCGAAGGAGTCGATGGCCATGAACGAGTGGTTGGTGACGATGACGTCGACGTCCTTGGCGGCCTCACGGGCGCGCTCGACGAAGCACTCGGCGACGAGCGGGCACTTGCCGCCCATGCACTCGTGGGCCGAGACCGACACCTGGCGCCAGGCCCGCTCCGAGACGCCGGGCACGAGCTCGTCGCGGTCGCCGGACTCGGTGGCGCCCGCCCACTCGCGCAGACGGACGACCTCCTGCCCGAGCCGACCGACGGCGGCGTCGACCTGGCCGACCGAGAGCAGGCCGTCCTCGTCGTCGGGGAAGCCGCCCTCGAGCTTGTTGAGGCAGACGTAGTTGCGGCGGCCCTTGACGAGCGCATAGGTCGGGCGTCGTCCGAGCACCGGCGCGAGGGCGTCGGCCACCCGCGGCATGTCTCGGTCGACGATCTGCGCCTGGAGGGCCAGGGTCGCCGTCGCCACGACCGCCGGCTTGCCCGCCTCGAAGGCGTGCGCGACCGCGGGCACGAGGTAGGCGAGCGACTTGCCGGTGCCGGTCCCGGCCTGGACGAGGAGGTGCTCGCCGTCGTCGATCGCGTGCGCGACGGCCTTGGCCATCTCGACCTGTCCGGGCCGCTCGGCGCCACCGACTCCCGACACCGCGGCGTGGAGGAGGTCGTCGAGCGCGGGTCGCTGGGCCATTGGACCAGCGTATGCCGCCCGCGACCTCCGCCGGTGCACCCGTCCCCCGTCCCGGCCGGCGCTGCTCCGAAGCCCGCGCCCTGGGACCGAACTCACGGCAGCACACCCGGCGATTCCGCTGTGCGGCACGGCCCCGGGGAGTTTGATCGAGGTATGAGCGCACCCCTGCCCACCGACCTCGAGATCGCGAACGCAGCAACCCTGCGTCCGCTCGTCGAGGTCGCCGCCGACCTCGGCGTCCGTGACGAGCACCTCGAGCCCTACGGCCGCAACGTCGCCAAGATCGACCTCGCCGTGCTCGACGACCCGCCGCCGACACGCACCGCCAAGTACGTCGTCGTCACCGCGGTGACGCCTACGCCCCTCGGCGAGGGCAAGACCACGACGTCCGTCGGGCTCGCCCAGGCGTTGCAGCGGCTCGGCAAACGGGCCGTCGTCGCCCTGCGCCAGCCGTCGATGGGACCGACCTTCGGCATCAAGGGCGGAGCCGCCGGTGGCGGCTACAGCCAGGTCGTGCCGATGGAGCGCCTCAACCTGCACCTGACGGGCGACTTCCACGCCGTCACCGCCGCACACAACCTGCTCGCGGCCATGATCGACAACCACCTGCACCACGGCAACGAGCTCGGCATCGACGTCCGCAACATCACCTGGCGCCGCGTGCTCGACGTCAACGACCGTGCCCTGCGCAACGTCGTCATCGGTCTCGGCGCGCGCCAGGACGGGGTGGCGCGCGAGACCGGCTTCGACATCACGGCGGCGAGCGAGGTGATGGTGCTGCTCACCCTCGCGACCTCGCTTCAGGACCTGCGCGCGCGTCTCGGGCGCATCGTCATCGGCTACACGACCGAGGGCAAGGGCATCACGGCCGAGGACCTGCACGCGGCAGGCGCCATGACGGCCATCCTCGAGGACGCCATCAAGCCCAACCTGCTCCAGACCCTCGAGGGCGGACCCGCGATCATCCACTGCGGCCCCTTCGGCAACATCGCGACCGGCACCTCGTCGGTCACGGCCGACCTCATCGCGATGCGCGGGAGCGACTACGCCATCACCGAGGCGGGCTTCGGGGCCGACATGGGCGCCGAGCGCTTCTTCGACGTCAAGTGCCGCGTCAGTGGCCTCAAGCCCGACGTCGCCGTCATCGTCGCCACGGTCCGCGCTCTCAAGACCCATTCGGGCCGGTATGCCGTCAAGGCCGGCAAGCCGCTGCCTGCAGGCCTGCTCGAGGAGCGCCCCAAGGACGTCGAGGCCGGCCTGCCCAACCTGCGCAAGCACATCGAGATCGTGCGGCGCTTCGGCGTGCAGCCAGTCGTGGCGGTCAACGCCTTCCCCGACGACCACGACTCCGAGCACGCCGTCATCCGCCGCTACTGCAACAGCCTCGGCGTGCGCTCGGCCGTGACCCGTCACGTCGCCGAGGGTGGGGCCGGCGCCCTGGAGCTCGCCCAGGTCGTCGTCGAGGCGGCGCACGAGCCCACGTCCTTCGAGTTCCTCTACCCCCTGGACCTGCCGCTCGAGCAGAAGATCGAGGCCGTCGCGACACAGATCTACGGCGCCGACGGCATCGACGTCAGTCCTGCGGCGGCGCGGGCGCTCAAGGACTACGAGCGCCTCGGCTACGGAGGCCTGCCCGTCGTCATCGCCAAGACGCACCTGTCGATCTCCTCCGACCCCAGCCTGCGGGGCGCGCCACGCGGGTGGCGGATGCCCGTGCGCGAGGTGCGCGCCGCGGTCGGCGCCGGCTACGTCTACGCGATCTGCGGCGACATGCGCACGATGCCGGGGCTGCCGAGCTCACCCAACGCCGAGCGCATCGACATCACCGAGGACGGCCGGGTCACCGGCCTGTCGTGACGCGGGAAGCGACTCACACCCGCACGAGCGTCACGGCGGCAGCCACTGCCGCCGTGACGGCGAGGGCGCAGCGCCCCCGGTCGACGAGCAGCAGGCGGCGCGCGACGCCGGGGTCGAAGCCGCGGGCGAGCCGACCGTGCAGCGGCGCAGCGCCCACCGCCGTCACGAGCAGGGTGAGCGCGAACGCCCCGCCGGCCACCCAGGCGCCGGCAGGCACCGCGCCGGCCGCGAACACCCAGACCATCGACACGAGGACCGCCCCGTAGGTCAGCACCACGAGCGGCACGATGCTCCGGCTGTGCGCCCCGTGGCGCCGGGACCAGTCCGACCCGTCCCGGAGCAGGACCGGGTAGACGAGCGTCGTGACCGCGACCTGGAAACCGGCGTGCAGTGCCGACGTCACCGCCAGGGCCGAGAGGGGCAGCTCGACGCTCACGACAACGGGAACCCGTCGACCCGGCGCGCCATGGCCACGTCGTCGCGGTAGTCCGTCGCGCTGAGCCGCAGACCGCGTGGCACGCGCCCGACCTCGGTCCACCCGGCGCGGGCGTAGAACTCGCCCAGCCCCAGGCCGTCGCGGTAGTCGAGGCGCAGCAGCTCGACCCACGACAGCTCGCGCCGCGCGATGCCGACCATGCCGCCGAGCAGGATGCGGCCGAGGTTGCGCCCCTGGGCGTCCGGGTCGACCATGAGCCGCTTGAGGCCGGCGACGTGCTCGTAGGGGAAGCCCCGCGAGTGCTCCCAGAGACCGATGCCGCGCACGGCGCCGTCGGGGTCGCGCAGCACGCACAGCAGGGAGCGCCCGGCGTGGACGTCCTCGACGTGCCGGTCCCAGGCCGCTGCCACGTCGCGGCGTGCGGCGCCGGGCAGGAAGCCGACGGAGCCGCCGGCGTCGTTGACACGCACCCAGAGGTCGACGACCACGTCCCCGAGGTCGGCGACCTCTTCACGTGGCACGGACGCGACACTCGGCGCCTCGAAGTACGCCATCGGTGTGCCGTCCGGCTCGTCCCTCATGGGCCGCGTGCCCACTCGCACCAGTCCGGCGGACGCCGCGGTGCGCAGCGAGGCGGTGTTGACCTCGTCGACCATCGCTGTCACCAGGGCCTCGGGACGGTGCTCGACCCCCCACGCAACGGCCGCACGGGAGATCTCCCGACCGAGGCCCACCCCCAGACGGCCGTGCTCGAGCCGGTAGTAGAGGTTGAGGCTCCGGTGGTCGGAGTCCTTGTGCCGCAAGCCGGCCCACCCGATGACGTCACCCGAGACGCGCTCGACGACGACGGCATACCCCAGCTCGTCCCGCTCCCAGTCGGCGAGGTCGGCCGCGAGTCGCTCGCGGCACTGCTCCGTGCTCGGCATGCTCGCCGGCGCGTGGGCGTACGTGCGAGGGTCGGTGTGCACACGCACGTGGTGCTCGAGGTCCTCGAGGCGGGGACGCCGCAGCTCGAGCCGCTCGGTCGTCAGCCAGACGGAGCCCTCACCGGCAGGAGCGGTCACGGCGCCTGTCGCTCGGGCGCGCGCGTCTCGCAGACGGCGAGCGGCGCGCCGTCGCAGCAGGGCTCGATGTAGAGGCACTTCGGGCAGCGGTTGTGCGCCTGCTCGGCGCACATCTGGGTGCCGCAGTAGGGGCACGGGATCTCGAGGGCCATGCCGCTCATCCTCCCCGAGACCGCCGACAGCCCTCGGCCCGACATGCCGAAGGGCCCCGCGGTGGGGGCCCTTCGAACGGACGGTGTCAGCTCGCGACGACGGCGTAGGCCGCGAGGTCGGGCTCCATGGTCGGCGTGACCCTGGCGCGCAGCCGGGTCCCCTCGGCCACGTGCTCGCTCTCGAGGATCTCGCCCTCCTCGTGCAGGCGCGAGATGAGGTCGCCACGGTCGTAGGGCACGAGCACCTCGACCTCGATGTCGGGCTTGGGCAGCTCGTGGTCGATGAGCGCGCGCAGCTCTGCGAGCCCGGCGCCGGTGCGGGCCGAGACGGTGACGCAGTGCTTCTCGTGCCGCTGCAGCCGGTCGAGCACCTCGGGGTCGGCGATGTCGGCCTTGTTGACGACGATGATCTCCTTGATCTGGTCGCCACCGACCTCCGCCAGCACCTCACGCACGGCCGAGATCTGCCCCTCGGGGTCGGGGTGCGAGCCGTCGACGACGTGCAGGAGCAGGTCGGAGTCACCGACCTCCTCGAGCGTCGAGCGGAACGCCTCGACGAGCTGGTGCGGCAGGCTGCGCACGAAACCGACGGTGTCGGCCAGCGTGTAGACGCGGCCGTCCTCGGTCTCGGTGCGGCGCACCGTCGGGTCGAGGGTCGCGAAGAGCTGGTTCTCGACGAGCACGCCGGCGCCGGTGAGCCGGTTGAGCAGCGAGCTCTTGCCGGCGTTGGTGTAGCCGGCGATGGCGACCGACGGCACCCCGCCGGCGTGGCGGGAGTGACGGCGAGTGTCGCGGCTCGTCTTCATGGCTTTGATGTCGCGGCGCAGCTTGGCGATCTTGGTGTTGATGCGACGGCGGTCGAGCTCGATCTTCGTCTCACCGGGGCCACGCGAACCGATGCCCTCACCACCCGCGACACGGCCACCGGCCTGGCGGGACATCGACTCACCCCAGCCACGTAGGCGCGGCAGGAGGTACTGCAGCTGCGCCAGCTCGACCTGCGCCCGGCCCTCGCGGCTCTTGGCGTGCTGGGCGAAGATGTCGAGGATCAGGGCGGTGCGGTCGATGACCTTGACCTTGACGACGTCCTCGAGCGCACGCCGCTGGCTGGGCGCGAGCTCGCCGTCGCAGATGACCGTGTCGGCGCCCTCCTCGACGACGATGTCGCGCAGCTCGAGCGCCTTGCCCTTGCCGAGCCACGTGGCCGGGTCGGGCTTCTGGCGACGCTGCACGACGCCCTCGAGCACCGTGGAACCGGCCGTCTCGGCCAGGGCGGCGAGCTCGCGGATGGAGTTCTCGGCGTCGTCGGCCGTGCCCTCGGTCCAGACCCCCGCCAGCACGACGCGCTCGAGGCGCAGCTGGCGGTACTCGACCTCGGTGATGTCCTCGAGCTCGGTCGACAGGCCCTGGACGCGTCGGAGCGCGGCGCGCTCCTCACGGTCGAGCTGGTCGCCGTCGTAGAGGGGGTATGCCGTGACGTCGGCCTCGTGGGCGTCCTCGGCCAGGGCGTCGGCGCGGGTCGCGAACAACGCGCGCTCCCGCTCTGCGGCACGGGCGGAGGCACGCGTGGACTCGTCGGTGTGGTGGGTGTGGTTGCTCGTCATGTTCTCCCTATGGTTCCACTGGTCCAACGCCACGAGCCACTCGTTTGTGCCCAAGGCATGCTTACCCACCCCGGCGTGCTCGTCGTGGAGGCGGGTGGCCGCGGCCGATACCGTGACCCCTGATGAGCGAGCCGACCGACCACTACTTCAGCGCCGAGCCGGCCACCCCGGAGGAGCGACGCACCATCGAGGTGACCCTCGAGGGGCGCCGTTTCACCTTGAGCACGGCTCGTGGCGTCTACTCCCCCGACCGGCTCGACCCGGGCACGGCCGTGCTGCTCTCCGGCGCCCCAGACCCGAGTCCTGCCGGAGACCTGCTCGACATCGGCTGCGGCTGGGGGCCCATCTCGATCAGCCTCGCGCTGCGCTCCCCCGGCGCCCACGTCTGGGGCGTCGACGTCAACCGCCGTTCCCTCGACCTGTCCCGCGCCAACGCGGCGGCGGCGGGCGTCGACAACGTGACCTTCTGCGAGCCCGACGACGTCCCGGACGGGCTCCGTTTCGCGACGATCTGGTCCAACCCGCCGATCCACGTCGGCAAGGCGGCCCTGCACGACCTCCTCGAGCGCTGGCTCCCCCGCCTGGCCGACGACGGCGTCGCCCACCTCGTGGTGCAGAAGCACCTCGGCTCGGACTCGCTGCAGCGGTGGATCAACGAGCAGGGCTGGGGGCTGCGGTGCACGCGGCTGTCGTCGGCGAAGGCGTTCCGCATCCTCGAGGTGCGCCGCGCCTGACGTCGGCTGGGCAGACGGCTCCCCGGCTCGCGCCTCGAGGTGACCGGTCCCCGGACTCGCGGGAGAGCCCGTCGGTCGAGGTGATCCCGGCTGCCGCGTGAGTGCCGGCATCACCTCGAACGGGGGGCCGACCGGCGTCAGAGCGGGACGTCGCCGTCAGCGACGAGCACCGCGGGTCCCGCGAGCTCGACGCGCTGTCCGGGCAGGGGCGTCACGGTCAGGCGTCCGCCCGGCACGTCGACGGTCCACGGGCTGAGGTCCTCCACCCCGGACCAGAAGCGCGTGGCCAGTGCTGCGGCGGCGGCCCCGGTGCCGCACGAGCGGGTCTCGCCGACGCCGCGCTCGTGGACGCGCATCGCGATGTGCCCGGGTCCCACGGCGCGGACGAACTCGACGTTGGAGCCGTCCACGGGCTCGGGGTGCAGCTGGGGCGCCTCGCCCAGGTCGAGGTTCTCCAGGGTGATGCCCTCGGGGAGCATGACGACGGCGTGCGGGTTGCCGATGTCGAGCGTCAGCGCCGGCACCGGCTTGCCGTGGCGTGGCTTGACCATGACGTCGAAGCCGTCACGCCGGGCACCCTCCTCGTCGCCGAGGCGCCACGGACCGAGGTCGACGGCATACCCCTCGTCGACGACGCGGACGGTCTTGACCCCGGCACGGGTGGCGATGGCGAACGACGAGCCGAAGGCGAGCCCCTCGCGGCGGAGGTACTCGGCGAAGACGCGCGTGCCGTTGCCGCACATCTCGGCGAGGGAGCCGTCGGCGTTGCGGTAGTCCATGAACCACTGCGCCTCGTGCCACTGGGCGCGCACCGACTCGTCGGTCGAGAGCGCCGTGCGCACGACCCGGATGACGCCGTCGGCGCCGAGGCCGGCGTGCCGGTCCGCGATGCGCTGCACCTGGGCGGGGGTCAGCTCGAGCGTTCCCTCGAGGTCGGGGACGAGCACGAAGTCGTTCTCGGTGCCGTGGCCCTTGGTGAAGCGCGTCATGCCGGCCATTCTCCGGTATGCCGTCCGGCCGTGCTCGCGGGGTCCACCCGGCCCGAACCAGGTGGGCTCGCCGCCGGCTCGTGGGCGACCCGTGCGGCGTGCACGCGTGCGTGCTCGATCGCGCCCGGCGTCGTCGCGAAGAGGTGCTTCTCGTGCGCCAGGCCGTCGTAGACCCCGAGCTCGCGCAGGATCCGCTCGTGCTGGGGGCGCACCCCCGAGAGCAGCACCGAGACGCCGCGGGCCTCGAGCCGCGTGATCGTGTCGGCGAGGACGGTGGCACCCGTCGCGTCGATGACCGTCACGCGCGACATGCGCAGGACGACGACGCGCACGTCACTCACCTCGGTGAGCTCGAGGAGGAAGTCGTGCGCGGCGCCGAAGAAGATCGGCCCGTCGATGCGATAGGCGACGATGTGCTCGTCGAGCAGGGCGCGCTCCTCGTCGGCGTGGTCGCTCTCGTCGAGGGGCACCTCCTCGAGCCGGGCGGAGGCTGCGGCCTGCCGCAGCACGAAGAAGCCGGCCATGACGAGCCCGAAGAGCACGGCCATGACGAGATCGAGGAGGACCGTCGCCGCTGCCGTGCCGACGAGGACGACGGCATCCCCCCGCGAGGAGCGCAGCAGGGCACCGAGACTCGAGACCCGGACCATCTGCACCGCGGTCGCGACGAGGACTCCGGCCAGGGCTGCGGTGGGAATCATCGCCACCCACCGGGAGGCCAGGAGCACGATGACGAGGAGGACAGCCGCGTGCGTGAGGGACGCGAGCCTCGACGCCGCCCCCGATCGCACGTTGACCGCGGTGCGCGCGATGGCCGCGGTGGCCGGTATGCCGCCGAAGAGCGGCGCCGCGAGGTTGGCGAGACCCTGTCCGACGAGCTCACGGTCGGAGTCGTGTCGTTGTCCCACGCTCATCGCGTCGGACACGGTGGCGGAGAGCAGGCTCTCGAGCGCCGCGAGGGCTGCGACCGCGACGGCGGGGAGCGCGAGCGAGCCGAGGTCGGACGCCACCAGCGAGGGCAACGAGGGGGCCGGCAGTCCGGCGGGCACCGCGCCGATGGTGGCGATCCCGAGGTCGAGCACCGAGTTGGCCACGGTCGCGAGCACGACGACGACGAGCGCCCACGGCAGGCCCGGGCGCAGGCGCGCCAGCCCGAGCACGCCGGCCACGACCGCGGCCGCGACGGCGAGCGAGGGCCAGGCCGGGTGGGACGCCCACTCGCCGACCGCCCCCATCGCCTGGCCGAGCACCTTCTCCCCCGCGGCGTGCACGCCCACGGCCGCAGGCACCTGCTGGAGCAGGATGATCGCCGCGATCCCGAGGGTGAAGCCCTCGACGACCGGCACGGGTACGTAGCGGATGTAGCGGCCCGCACCCACGTAGCCGAGCGCGATGAGCACGACACCGGCCATGAGGCCGACGACGAGGACGCCGTGCGGACCGTACGTCGCGATGATGGGGACGAGGACGACGGTCATCGCACCGGTCGGCCCACTCACCTGCACCCGGCTGCCCCCGAAGACCGCGGCGACGGCGCCCGCGACCACGGCCGTCACGAGCCCTGCCGTGGCTCCCATCCCGGAGCTCACCCCGAAGCCGAGGGCGAGCGGCAGCGCGACGAGGCCGACCATGAGGCCGGCGGGAAGATCCCGCCCGAGTCGCGTCGAGGCCCAGTCGGACCGGCGCGGAGCCAAGGCCCTCATCCGTCGTGCCTGGCGGGCGGTCCAGGCCCGGACCCCTTGGGCCTCGAGCTCGAGGGTCATGACCCGGCCGTCGGGCTCAGCTCCGACTCCAGCTCGGACTCGAGCTCTCCCTGGGCGGCGATGATGCCGGAGAGGATGCGCCGTGCCGCGAGCAGCAGGTCGCGCACCTCCGGGACGCTGACCGAGTAGACCACCTCACCGCCCACCCTCGTCGACGTGACGAGCGACGTGCGCCGCAGGACGGCGAGCTGCTGCGACAGGCTGCTCGGCTCGATGTCGATGGCGTCGAGCAGCTCGTGCACGGCGTGGTCGCGGTCCGAGAGCAGCTCGAGGATCCGGATGCGGGCCGGGTGGCCGAGCGTCTTGAAGAACTCTGCCTTCGCCTGGTACAGCGGCACACTCATGGAACGACCCTTCGATGCGAACCTTTGCAGTTGCACACTTTATCAAGTCATGAGGTGTGCTCCAGACACGGGGTCCTCGGAAACGACAGGACCCGTTCGGCGCGCGCCAGTCGGTCAGGCCGCGTGGAGCACGCGGAGGGCTTCGTCGAGCAACCTGACCCCGTCGCCGTCGGTCGCGTCGAGCCAGACGATGCGGGGGTCGGGCCGGAACCACGACTCCTGCCTCCGGGCATAGCGCCGCGTGGCCTGGGCCGTCTCGGTCCGTGCCGTGGCCTCGTCCATCTCGCCGTCGATCACCGCGATCGCCTGGCTGTAGCCGATGGCCCGGCTCGCCGTGACCCCGTCGCGCAGGCCGCGCGCGATCAGCGTCTGGGTCTCGGCGCGCAGCCCCCGCTCCCACATGCGCTCGACACGCTGGTCGATGCGGTCGACGAGCAGGTCGCGGTCGACTCGCAGCCCGAGCATCACTGCAGGAGAGACGAACTCGCGAGTCGGCATGGTGGCACTGAATGGCCTGCCGGTGAGCTCGATGACCTCGAGCGCCCGGATGACACGGCGCAGGTTGCCGGGCAGGATCGTGGCCGCCGACTTGGGGTCCAGCTCGCGCAGCCGGGCGTGGAGCGCATCGCCGCCGACTGCCTCGGACTCAGCCTCGAGGCGGCTGCGGACCGCGTAGTCGGTCGGCGGGATGTCGAGCCGGTCGAGCGCCGCCCGGACGTAGAGTCCCGAGCCTCCGACGAGCAACGGGCGGTGTCCGCGCTCCCGGATGTCGGCGATGTCGGCACGGGCGGCCACCTGGTAGCCGGCGACGCTCGCCTCCTCGGTCACCTCGAGGACGTCGAGCTGGTGGTGCGGGATCCCACGCCGGACTGCAGGGTCGAGCTTGGCGGTGCCGATGTCCATGCCGCGGTAGAACTGCATGGCGTCGGCATTGACGACCTCGCCGCCGAGCCGTTCGGCGAGGTCGAGCGCGAGATCGGACTTGCCCGTGGCGGTGGCGCCGACGATGGCGATGGTCGGGACGGCTTCGCCGCGACCCGGTGCGCCGGGGACGCGCGGCCCCGGCTCGGGCAGCGTCACCCGGCGAGCTCTCCCGAGTGGCCGTCCGCGTGCTCGACCTCGGGGGTGTCGTGGTCATGGCCGAACGGGTCCTCGTCGACGCCGGGCATCCAGGAGTGCCCCGGCTTGCCCCAGCCGTTGCGCTTGACGGCCTTGCGCGCCTTCTTGGACTGGCGGTCGTCGAGGCGATCGACGTAGAGCGTGCCGTTGAGGTGGTCGTACTCGTGCTGCATGCACCGCGCGAACCAGCCCGTCGCGTCGAACTCCACCCGGTTGCCGTCGACGTCGAAGCCGATGAGGTGGGCGCGGTCGGCTCGCTTGAGCGGGAACGCCTCGCCAGGGACCGACAGGCAGCCCTCCGTCTCCTCGTCGGGGTTCGGTCGCTCCTGCGGCACCCGGGAGGTGGTCAGCGTCGGGTTGATGACATGCCCCTGCTCCGGCACGCCGTCGTCGTTGGCCATCTTCCAGATGAAGACGCGCAGCCCGACCCCGATCTGGGGCGCAGCGAGCCCCACGCCGTTGGCGGCGACGTTGGTCTCGTACATGTCCTCGACGAGGGTCCGCAGCTCGTCGTCGAAGTCGGTGACGAGGGCGGCGGCCCGGTGGAGGACGGGCTCGCCCGTGATGACGATGGGGCGCACACTCATGCGCCAAGTCAAGCACGAGGGGCCGCGCGGGCCCGAATCGGCTCAGACGACAGAGCAGCCCGGCGCCACCGGCGCAGCGGCCGGCCTGCCGACGGACGGCATGCCCAGGCTCACGGCCGGCTTGCCGGCACCGTCGGGCGCGTCCTGCAGCGCGGCCCAGGCGTCGCCGCCGGGGGTGCGCCGGACGGCATACGTCCCGCCTTCGAGTCCGGAGTCGGCCACGAGGTGGTGGGGTGCGCCGTAGGTGACCTGCACCGTGACCATGTCGCCGGGGCGCGGCACCTCGGCGCCCTCGGGCACGGCGAAGTGGACGAGCCGGTTGTCGCGGGCCCGGCCCGACATGCGCTTCGTCTCGGCGTCCTTGCGCCCCTCGGAGGGCGTCACGAGCACCTCGACCTCGCGGCCCTCGACCGCACGGTTGCCGGCCCAGCTGAGCTCCTCCTGGAGGGCGATGAGCCGCTCGAAGCGCTCCTGCACGACCCCCTTGGGCACCTGCTGCTCCATGGTCGCCGCCGGCGTGCCGGGGCGGATGGAGTACTGGAAGGTGAAGGCGCTCGAGAAGCCGGACTCGCGCACGACGTCGAGCGTGCCCTGGAAGTCCTCCTCGGTCTCGCCCGGGAAGCCGACGATGATGTCGGTCGTGATGGCGGCGTCGGGGATGTGCTTCCGGACGTTCTCGATGATGCCGAGGAACTTCGCGCTGCGGTACGAGCGGCGCATGTCCTTGAGCACCTTGTCCGAGCCCGACTGCAGCGGCATGTGCAGGCTCGGCATGACGTTGGGCGTCGCGGCCATGGCCAGGATGACGTCCTCGGTGAAAGCCGCCGGGTGGGGGCTGGTGAAGCGAACCCGCTCGAGACCCTCGATCTGCCCGCAGGCGCGCAGCAGCTTGCCGAAGGCGAGACGGTCACCGAACTCGACCCCGTAGGTGTTGACGTTCTGCCCGAGAAGGGTCACCTCGACGACACCTTGCGCCACGAGCGCCTCGATCTCGGCGAGGATCTCGCCCGGGCGCCGATCCTGCTCCTTGCCGCGCAGGCTCGGGACGATGCAGAACGTGCACGTGTTGTTGCAGCCGACCGAGATCGAGACCCACGCGCTGTAGGCGGAGTCGCGCCGTGTCGGCAGGGTCGAGGGGAAGACCTCGAGGCTCTCGAGGATCTCGACCTCGGCCCGCTTGTTGTGGGCGGCCCGGTCGAGCAGGGCCGGGAGCGAGCCGATGTTGTGGGTGCCGAAGACGACGTCGACCCATGGGGCGCGCTGCACGATGGTGCCGCGGTCCTTCTGGGCCATGCAGCCCCCCACGGCGATCTGCATGCCCGGGTTCTTCAGCTTGGCCGGTCGCAGCTGGCCGAGGTTGCCGTAGAGCTTGTTGTCGGCGTTCTCGCGCACGGCGCACGTGTTGAACACGACGACGTCGGCCACCTCGGGCCGATCCCCTGCCGGCAGGCTCGCGAGGTCGATGTAGCCGGCGGTCTCGAGGAGACCGGCGAGCCGCTCACTGTCGTGGACGTTCATCTGGCAGCCGTGGGTGCGCACGTCGTAGGTGCGGGGCGCGCTCGTCGTGGGGATGGGGGCGGTCGCGACGGGCGTGGTGGCGAAGTTCTGCGTTGTCATGGCACCGACAAGGGTACGTCGTGCAGCGACCGGCGACAGCCGGGCTCGATGCCGCCTCGTGCGCGGCTCACAGAAGGCTCGGGAGCAGGCCCCGTCCCGGGGTGCGGACGGCGGGAATAGCACCGGTCCCGCCTCCGTTGACGCCAGTGCTTGACAGTTCAACCAAAGTACGGCAACATGATGGTTGAACATTCAATAACCTACTCCCGAAGGACACACATCATGGGCCTGTTCAACCGCTCCAAGGACGAGACCGTCACCGAGACCCCCTCCGTCGCCGTCGAGAACATCTCCGGTGACTACACGCTCGACCCCAGCCACACGCGCATCGGCTTCTCCGCCCGTCACGCCATGGTGACCAAGGTCCGCGGCCAGTTCGAGCAGTTCGAGGGCACCGCCCACGTCGACACCGTCACGCCGGCCAACTCGTCGGTCACCGTCACCATCGAGGCCGCCAGCGTCACCACCGGCAACGAGCAGCGCGACGGTCATCTCAAGACCCCCGACTTCTTCGACATCGCCAACTACCCGCAGCTCACCTTCGTCTCGACCCACGTCGAGCGCGACGGGTCCGAGTGGGCCATCACCGGCGACCTGACCATCAACGGCGTCACCAAGTCCGTCACGATCCCCTTCGAGGAGACCGGTTCGGCCAAGGACCCGTTCGGCAACACGCGCGTCGGCTTCGAGGGTGAGACCACCATCGACCGCACCGAGTGGAACCTGTCCTTCAACGCCGCCCTCGAGACCGGTGGCGTCCTCGTCAGCGAGAAGGTCAAGCTCGAGTTCGACATCTCCGCCATCGCGAACGTGGCTGCCGAGGTCTGAGCGACACCGCACCACAGCACCACAGCACCACCACGAAGGGGGTGGGGACCGCATGGTCCCCACCCCCTTCGTCGTGCCCGGGCGGCGAGTGGCGGCAGTCGGCACCGGACGGCGCCCCATCGGCCAGTCAGGCACTCGGTCAGTCAGTCACGCAGGTGCTCGGGCAGGCCGTCGACCGCGTCGCGGATGACGGGCCATGCGACCTCGCCGGAGTAGCCCTTGCGGGCGAGCAGCCCGGCGAGACGGCGGGTCTGCACCTCGGGCGCCAGACCGCGCATCGAGCGCAGCTTCTTGGCGACGAGCTGCTCGGCCCGGACGCGCTCGTCGCCGGCCCCCACCTGGCCCAACGCGTCATCGGCGATGTCCTGGTCGATGCCCTGCTTGCGCAGCTCGTGGGCCAGGGCCCGGCGGGCCAGCCCCTTGTCCGACTGCTTCGATCGCACCAGCATCTGGGCGTAGGCCTCGTCGTCGACCAGGCCGACCTCGGTGAGGCGGTCCAGCACCTTCGCCGCCACGTCGTCGTCGCAGCCGCGCTGGCGCAGCTTCCGCTCGAGCTGCGCGCGGCTGCGCGGAGCCATGCTGAGCTGTCGCAGGGCGATGGCCCGGGCCACCGACGCGGCGTCGGCATCGGGGATCGTGTCGGCGGAGTCGTCGGGCGGGGGCGCCCAGTCGGGCCGCTCCCCCGGGTCAGACGAAGCCCAGCCTGATCCGGGCTTCGAACCCTGCTTCCGACCCTGCCTCGAACTCCGCTTTGAACCCTTTGCCGAGTCGGACCTCGAGTCCGACCTCGAACCGTGCCGCGAGGTCGTCGGCGAACCCTGCCTCGGGTTCGACGACTGCGCCCCCGTGCTGAAGCTCGTGCCGGACGTCGCGCCCGACCGGTCGCCGGAGCCGTGCCCGCCGACGGCCCCGACCCCGCTGCGCGCCGCGACCGGCGACGTGTCGAGGTCGGGCTGCGTCGAGGTGCCGGCCACCTCGACACCCGTCGGCACAGACGACGGCTCTGGAAGGGACGCGGAAGGACCGTCGGCTCGCACCCCGGCGACGACCTCGGCCTCAGCCAGGGCGGCCGCGGCGCGAGCCAGACGGTCCTGCACGCTCTCCTCTGCGGAGAAGGTCATGATCAGAAGTCGACGGGCACGTCCGAGACCTCGGCGGGCTGGTCGACGCGCGGCCCGACGCCGAGCTTCTCCTTGACCTTCTTCTCGATCTCGTCGGCGAGGTCCGGGTTGTCCCTGAGGAAGTTGCGGGCGTTCTCCTTGCCCTGCCCCAGCTGGTCGCCCTCGTAGGTGTACCAGGCGCCGGCCTTGCGGACGAAGCCGTGCTCGACGCCCATGTCGATGAGGCCACCCTCGCGCGAGATGCCGTGGCCGTAGAGGATGTCGAACTCGGCCTGCTTGAACGGCGGCGAGACCTTGTTCTTGACGACCTTGACGCGGGTGCGGTTGCCGACCGGCTCGGTGCCGTCCTTGAGCGTCTCGATGCGACGCACGTCGAGGCGCACGGAGGCGTAGAACTTCAGCGCCTTGCCACCGGTCGTCGTCTCGGGCGAGCCGAACATGACGCCGATCTTCTCGCGCAGCTGGTTGATGAAGATCGCGGTCGTGCCGGTGTTGTTGAGCGCACCGGTCAGCTTGCGCAGCGCCTGGCTCATCAGACGCGCCTGCAGACCGACGTGGCTGTCGCCCATCTCGCCCTCGATCTCGGCACGGGGCACGAGCGCCGCGACCGAGTCGATGACGATGATGTCGATGGCGCCGGAGCGGATCAGCATGTCGGCGATCTCGAGCGCCTGCTCACCGGTGTCGGGCTGCGACACGAGGAGGGCGTCGGTGTCGACACCGAGCTTCTTGGCGTAGTCGGGGTCGAGCGCGTGCTCGGCGTCGATGAACGCGGCGATCCCGCCGGCCTTCTGCGCGTTGGCGACCGCGTGGAGGGCCACCGTCGTCTTACCGGACGACTCCGGGCCGTAGATCTCGACGACACGTCCCCGCGGGAGGCCCCCGATGCCGAGGGCGACGTCGAGGGCGATCGATCCCGTGGGAATGACCTCGATCGGCGGACGGATGTCATCGCCGAGACGCATCACCGCGCCCTTGCCGTAGCTCTTCTCGATCTGGCCCATCACCGAGGAGAGCGCCTTGTCCTTGTCCTTCGCCTGCACCGATGCCATGTCGGTCACCTATCTGCCGTCTGCGCTGCGGTCGTCTACCTTCGACCCGGGCAACGGCTCGTCCTGAGATTCGCTGTCGGGTCAGACGCTAGGGGCCGGCGCCGACATCAGGTGGACCACGAGACGGCCTGTGGACGATGCGGGTGGTGGCGCAGGACCTGTGGAGAACAGTACCGAACAGATGTTCGAAGTCGCCACGACACGCCGGGCAGGGCGGGCGACGTGCATCGTCCGTGGCCACCGGTCAACGACGCCGAGGGCCACGACCTGCCTCAGCCGCCGAGACGACCGCCCTGCCCGCCCTGGGCCCCGCGCGCGACGCGGGTGTCCCGCCCGAGCCGGCGCTCCGGGGGCACGTCCATGTCGGTGCACAGCGCCTCCCAGACGGCCCGCGGTGCCTCGCCGTCGGCGAGCGCCTGCACGACGGTGCGGTTGCCGAGCGCACCCAGCACGTGGTCGCGGGCGAGCGACCCGGCATACGCCGCGCCGAACTCGTCGTCCATCAAGGTCCAGAAGTGGCTGATCCGCACCCCAGCAGTGTGCCACCCGGACGGCTGGAACCGATGCGCCGCACACGGTCGTCGGAGGCTTGCCGGAACCGGCCGCGGACGTCCGGGCCTGCCGGTATCGTCCTCTCGTCCCGCGCGAGGTCGCGGGCCACACCGAACTCTTCAGGGGAGCACCACCATGACCGAACCCACCCGAGGTCCAGCCGACGGGTCCGCCCAGCACTACACCTACCCCACTCCCGCGGGGACGGCGGAGCCTGTCCCCGGTGGGGTCGCCCTATCCGACGACCCGCAGGCCACCCCGACCGGTGGACGCCGGCGCACCGGCCTGCTCGTCGGCGGCGTCGTCACCGCCCTGGTCCTCGGCGGCGGCGGCGCGTTCGCGTTCCAGGCCCTGAGCGGCGGCGGCTCCCAGCCGGCCGAGGTGCTGCCCGGCGACGCCTACGCCTACGTCCGCCTCGACATCGACCCCTCCGCCGGCCAGAAGATCGCGGCCGTGCGCTTCCTCGGCAGCCTGCCCCAGGTCAAGGACACCCTCGGGAGCGACGACCCGCGCAAGAAGCTCTGGGAGATGGCGTCCAAGAGCTCGAGCAACGACTGCACCGCCAAGCTCAGCTACGACACCGACATCGCGCCGTGGCTCGGCGACCGCATCGGTGCCGCGATCCGGCCCGGCGGCACCGAGAGCGCGCCGAACGTCGCGCTCGCCATCCAGGTCAAGGACGAGGGCGCCGCCAAGGACACCCTGACCCGGCTCTTCGCCTGCAACAAGAAGGACAAGACCGACCTGCGCATGAAGGACGGCTACGCCATCGTCACGCCCGCAGGGGTCGGGGACGCGACGCTCGCCGCCGTCGACAAGGGCTCGCTCGCCCAGAACCCCACGTTCAGCGAGGACATGACCTCGCTCGGCGAGCAGGGCGTCATGTCGGCCTGGTTCGACATGGGCAGGGGCATCGCCGAGCTGCAGAAGCTGGGCGGCCCGTCCGCCATGGGGGCCGTCCCCGCGACCGGCGCCAAGGGGCGCGTCGCCGCGGCGGTCCGCTTCGACGCCGACTACGTCGAGATGGCGGGCGTGGTGCGCGGCGCCGACGCGACGACCTCGGTGAAGGGCGACGGCGCCGAGATGGCCTCACTGCCGGCCGACACCCTCGCCGCCGTCAACGTCTCGGGCGCCGACAAGATGCTCGACGGTGCGTGGCCCCAGCTGAAGAAGCAGATCGAGGGCCTCGCGTCGGCCAACGGCGAGTCGGACCCGATCGGCCAGGTGGAGCAGCAGCTCGACATCAAGCTCCCGGACGACCTCAAGGTCCTGCTGGGCCGGTCGTTCACCCTGTCCATGCCTGACCAGGACCTCAAGTCCGACGTGCCGGTCCTCGGCGCCAAGGTCGTCTCGAGCGACGCCAAGCGCGCCGACGAGCTCGCCGGTCGGCTCATGGAGACGGCCGGGGCCAGCAGCGACGTCCTGACCCACAAGGTCGACGGCGACAAGGTCTTCGTCGCGACGACGCCCGACTACGCCGACGACCTCAAGGCCGGCGGCAGGCTCGGCGACTCCGACAGCTTCAAGCTGGCCGTGGGCGACGTCTCCAGCTCGACCGTGTCGTTCTTCGTCGACCTCGACAAGGTCGACAAGCTCGCCCAGGGGCAGCTCCACGGTGAGGGCAAGACGTTCCTCGAGTCGCTGCGCGCCCTCGGCTTCAACTCCTCCACCACGGGCAGCGGCGAGGGCAGCTTCGGGCTCCGCCTCGTCGGCAACTGACCGCCCCGAACCGCGAAGGGCCCCGCTCCGGCGGGGCCCTTCGTCGTGGGACCGGTCTGGTCAGGGGACCTCGGCGAGTCCCGTGATACCGAACCCAGGTGCACGGGGAAGTTGGATCTGGTTGTCCGAGTAGGTGATCCCGCCGATGACGGGCGAGCTCACGGACCACCATGCGGCGTCGAGATCGCTGACCTCGGTCGTCGGCTCGGCCGCGACGAGCGCCGCGGCGGCACCGACGCCGACGTGGCTCTCCATCATGGAACCGACGATGGTGCGTAGTCCCGCGTCGTGGGCTCGGCGGAGCATGTCGCGCCCGACCGCGAGCGAGCCACACTTCGCGAGCTTGACGTTGACGAGGTCGGCTGCGCCGAGGCGGATGATCCGCTCGAGGTCGTAGGGCCCGTAGCAGGACTCGTCGGCCATGACCGGGAGGCCGACGCGCTCGCGCACCCACGCGAGACCCTCGACGTCGTCGGCGACGACCGGCTGCTCGACGAACTCGACCCCGAGGTCGGCGACCTCCAGCGCGCGGATCACCTGCACGGCCTCCTCGCGCGTCCAGCCCTGGTTGGCGTCGAGGCGGATGGCGACGGCGGGCCCGACGGCGTCGCGCACCGAGGCGACCCGCTGCACGTCGGTGCTCGCGTCGGTGCCGACCTTCATCTTCAGGGTCGCGAAACCTCCCGCGACCCGCGAGCGGGCAGCGTCGGCCAGGCCGTCGGCGGCACCGGCCGAGAGCGTGACGTCGGTGGTCAGCACCTCGGGTATGCCGTCCGGCCGGGTCGCGAGAAGGGCGGCGACCGAAATGCCCTCCGCCTGGGCGACGAGATCGTGCAGGGCCGCGTCGAGGGCGGCCTTGGCGCCGAAGTTGCGGGCGACGGCGCGCTGGACGGCACCGGCCGCGGCAGCGAGGTCGTCACGGTCGTCCAGCCGGCGTCCCGTGACCGCCGGCGCCAGCATCGTCTCGATGCACGCGGTCGCGCTCGCCAGCGACTCGCCGGTGACCTGCCACACCTGGGGCGCCTCGCCCCAGCCGGTGCGTCCGTCGCTGTCGGTGACCGTGACGACGACGGTGTCGGTGGTCTCGGTGCGTCGGAGCGCGGTGACGAACGGTGTGTGCAGCGGCACGGACGAGGTCCTCGACGTCACGCGGGCGATGGTCGTCATGCCCGCTCCACCGCAGCGAGGGGCTGGCTGTCCTGACCGTCGCGACTCCGCCGACCGTGGTCGTCCAAGCGTTCCCCGGAGTCCTCGGAGCCGCCGTCGGGGTGCTCGGCTCGCCAGACGTCGCGCGCGATCCCCGCCACGAAGGCCGCGGCCGCGGTCTCGTCGAGGTCGACCGTCGTGCAGACGGCGACGACGAAGGGCTCCTCCCCCGCCGGACGCACCAGCGCGACGTCGTGCGAGACACCGGGGATCCACCCGGACTTGCTCGCGGTCGGCGTGCCGGCAGGCAGCCCGGCCGGCACCTGGTCGAGGTGCACCTGACGGCGCAGCAGGTCCTCGACCGGCACGAGCACGGCGTCGCCGCCGAGGGCCGGGTCACGTCGGCCGACGGCGGCCATGACCAGCCCGAGGTCGGCCGCCGACACGGTGTTGGTGATGCCCGCCCGACGAGCGGCAGCGTCCTCGATGCCTCGCGCGACGACGGTCGCCGGGGAGCATCCGACGAGGCGGAGCACGTCGGCGACCTCGGCCAGGCCGACGACGTCGACGAGAAGGTTGGTGGCGATGTTGCTCGAGTGCGTGATGGCCTGCTCGGCGAGCTCGCCGAGCGTCCGGGTCCCGCCGACGGCCGCCCACGTCTGCGGGTCCTGGTCGTCCGCCTCGTCGAGGTTGAAGGGCGAGCCGTCGAGCACCGAGGCGAACGTGCCCGTGACCGTGACCGCCGCCTCGAGGTCGAGCTCCCCGCGCACGACCCGGCGCAACAGCGCGATGACGAGCGGGAGCTTCATGGTGGAGGCCGCATAGTGCGGGGACAGCGCGTCGTGCTCGTAGCGGACCTGACCGGTCAGCTCGCCCAGCCACACCGACACCACGGTCGGTGCGCTCCCGTCAGAGCTGCGTGAGGCCGCGGTGGCCTCGTAGAGTCGCGCGTCGAGGTCCGTGAAGGGGCTGGGCACCCCAGCACGGTAGACGATCAGGCAGCGGAGGCCGACACCACGTCGCCCGACGGCACGGGGAGGGCGACGGGCTGCACGAGACCCTCGCTCTCGGCCATCCGGCTGGAGACGTCGATGAGCACCTGCGACAGCGGGAGGGACAGCGCGCCACAGATCGAGGCGAGCAGCTCGGAGGACGCCTCCTTCTCGCCGCGCTCGACCTCGCTGAGGTAGCCGAGAGAGACGGACGCCGTCGCCGACACCTCGCGGAGGGTGCGACCCTGGGCGCGCCGGCGCTCACGAAGGACGTCACCGAGCTCGCGTCGCAACAGTGTCGTCATGCCGTCCTCCTTCAGGTCGCTGGTGTCGGGTGGTCGGTCGCGGGGTCACCGCCGGGGTCGTCGCCGGGGTGGCCCGACAGCCCTACCGTACCCCGAGGCTCCCACGGCGGCGCAGGAGTTCGGTGCGTGGCGCCGGTCTCGTCCACCGCTAGTCGGAGCACCGCCTCGACCGTCGCAGACCGGATCTGCGCCCTGGTCCCTTTCAACTCCAGCGCACGCGTCGCTGTTCCCGACGGACCCGAGACGGCGACGTGCACGGTGCCGGCGGGCTTGCCCTCGGACGGCCCCGGTCCCGCCACCCCCGTCGTGGCCAGCCCCCACGTGGCTCCCAGCCGACGGCGGACGCCCTCGGCCATGGCGACGGCGACGGAGGCGTCGACGGTGCCGACCCGGGCGATCAGGTCGGCGGGCACGTCGAGCAGCAGCGTCTTGACCTCGGCGGCATACGCCACGACCCCACCGAGCAGCACCGCCGAGGCCCCGGGCGTGTCGGCCACGGTCGCGGCCACGAGGCCGGCCGTCAGCGACTCGGCGCAGGCGAGGGTCTCGCCCGCCTGCGTCAGGCCGGCCACGAGGAGCGACCCCGGCGTGTCGTCAGAGACGCCCACGTCAGTCCCGCTTCGCCGTCCGCTCGGTGGGCGCCTCCGGCTGCGCCGGCGACGCAGCGCGGGCGGCGCGGGCGGCTCGCCGGGTGCGGGTGCGCTCGCTCGTCTCTCGGAGACGGGCCGCCTTGAAGACGTAGTCGACCCCGCTCACGACGGTCATGACCAGCGCCGCACCGAGCAGGACGTAGGCGATCGTCGTGAGCACGTCGCCGAACGGCCACACCCACAGCGGCAGGGTCAGCGACCCGAGGGCCAGCGTCTGCAGCATCGTCTTGAGCTTGCCCCCGCGACCGGCCGGCATGACGCCGTGACGGATCACGACGAAGCGCAGCACGGTGATGCCGATCTCGCGCACGAGGATGACGACGGTCACCCACCACCACACGACCCCGAGCAACGACAGGCCGATGAAGGCCGTGCCGGTCAGGGCCTTGTCGGCGATCGGGTCGGCGACCTTGCCGAAGTTGGTGATCTCGCCACGACGCCGGGCGATCTTGCCGTCCACGCCGTCGGTCACGGCGGCGAGCGCGAAGACGGCCCAGGCCCAGAAGCGCCACCACGGCTCGTTGCCCCCGTCCTGGAAGAGCAGGACCGCGTAGACGGGAACGAGCAGGAAGCGGAGCACCGTCAGGGCGTTGGGCAGGTTCCAGTCGGTGGGCCGGGGCGCGGGCCCCTCCCCCCGGTGGAAGCTCTGTGGCGTCATCGCGGCTCCGCGACGAGGTCGATCCCCTCGGTGCCGACGACGACGGCCGGGACGAGGTCGCCGACCTGGGGCGCCGGGGCGCCCTCCGGGACGTGCACGATGGTGACGCCGTCGACGTCGGGGCCCTGGAAGTCGGCCCGCCCGACGACGGAGCCGTCCTCGGCGTCGATCTCCTCGACGAGCACGAGGACCCGCTCGCCGATGCGCTCCTCGGCCCGCTGGGCGTTCAGCTCCTCGACGAGGCGGGTGAAGCGGTCGAGGCGCTCGGCCACGACCTCGGCCGGCAGCTTGTCGGCATACCCCTCGGCCTCGGTGCCGTCCTCGTCGGAGTAGCCGAAGACGCCGACGACGTCGAGTCGCGCCTCGGTGAGGAAGGCCTCGAGCTCGTCGAGGTCGGCCTCGGTCTCGCCGGGGAAGCCGACGATGACGTTGCAGCGGATGCCGGCGTGCGGGGCGTCGGCGCGCACGCGACCGAGCAGCTCCAAGAACGCCTCACGCGAACCGAACCGGCGCATCGAGCGCAGCAGCGGCTCGGACGCGTGCTGGAAGGAGATGTCGTAGTAGGGCACGACGCCGGGGGTGTCGGCCATCGCGCGCAGCAGGCCGGGACGGATCTCGGCGGGCTGGAGGTAGGAGACGCGGACGCGCTCGATGCCGTCGATGGCGGTCAGCTCGGGCAGCAGCTTCTCGAGCAGGGCGAGGTCGCCGAGGTCCTTGCCGTAGCTCGTCGAGTTCTCGGAGACGAGGAAGAGCTCCTTGACGCCCTGCTCGGCGAGCCAGCGGCCCTCCGCCACGATGTCGGCCGGGCGACGGGACAGGAACGCGCCGCGGAACATCGGGATGGCGCAGAACGAGCAGCGGCGGTCGCAGCCCGAGGCGATCTTGAGCGGCGCCCACGGGCGCCCGTCCAGGCGGGCGCGGATGACCCGCGGGCCCGAGGCCGGCGTGGGGACGCCGGCGTCGGCGAGGTCGGGGCGGGCGTCGCCGTGGCCCGGCAGGGCGACGCCGGCGGCGCCGTCCTGGCGCTTGGCCGGGGTGAGCGGCAGCAGGGTGCGGCGGTCGCCCGGGGTGTGGCTCTCGACGTGGCCACCCGCGAGGATCGTCTGCAGGTGCGCGCTCATGTCGCGGTAGGAGTCGAAGCCGAGCACGGCGTCGGCCTCGGGCAGCTGGTCGGCCAGCTCCTTGCCGTAGCGCTCGGCCAGGCAGCCCACGGCGACGACCTTCTGGGTGCGGCCGCCGTCCTTGAGGTCGGAGGCCTCGAGGAGGGCGTCGATGGAGTCCTTCTTGGCCTGCTCGACGAAGCCGCAGGTGTTGACGACGGCGACGTCGGCCTCGGCTGCGTCGTCGACGAGACGCCAGCCCTCCGCGAGCAGCCGTCCGGCCAGCTCCTCGGAGTCGACCTCGTTGCGCGTGCACCCGAGGGTGACGAGTGCGACGCTCCTGTCGGCGCTCGGGTGGGGAGGGGTCATGCGTCCACTCTAGATGCCGGGGTGTTCAATGGCCGACATGCTCGGAACCGCCCCCCACGGCCGCGACGACCTGCTCGCGCGCGCCCGCGAGCTGCTCGCCGAGCACCCGCTCGTCGACGGTCACAACGACCTCCCGTGGGAGGCACGCGAGCAGACCCGCTACGACTTCGAGGCCCTCGACATCGGCCGGCGCCTGACGACCACCCAGACCGACCTGCCCCGGTTGGCCGAGGGCGGCGTCGGCGCGCAGTTCTGGTCGGTCTTCGTGCCGAGCACCCTCCAGGGCGACTCCGCCGTCGTCGCGACGCTCGAGCAGGTCGACGGCGTCCACCGGATGATCGGGTCGTATGCCGACCGGCTCGCCCTCGCGCGGACCGCGGACGAGGTCGAGCGTGCCACCGCGACGGGACGGATCGCCTCGCTGCTCGGCGCCGAGGGCGGCCACTCCATCGGCTGCTCGCTCGGGACGCTGCGCCTGCTGCACGTGCTCGGCGTGCGCTACCTGACCCTGACCCACAACGACAACACCCCCTGGGCCGACTCCGCGACCGACGTCCCGGTCGTCCACGGCCTCAGCGAGTTCGGCCGTGAGGTCGTCCGCGAGATGAACCGTCTCGGCATGATGGTCGACCTCAGCCACGTCGCAGCGACGACGATGCGGGCGGCGCTCGAGACCGCCGACGCACCCGTCGTCTTCAGCCACTCCTCGGCCCTCGCCCTGTGCGACACCCCGCGCAACGTCCCCGACGACGTGCTCGGGGCGCTCCCGGCCAACGGTGGTGTGTGCATGGTGACGTTCGTGCCCGAGTTCGTCTCCCCGGCGACCGCCGAGTGGCGCGTCGAGGCCGCGGAGGCCGCGGCCGAGGTCGGTGTCGAGGCCCGCGACTGGGAGGCCTTCGGGCGGTTCACCGCCGGCTGGCAGCGCGAGCACCCGAAGCCGGACGCGACGATCGAGCAGGTCGTCGCGCACCTCGAGCACGTGCGCGAGGTCGCGGGCATCGACCACGTCGGCATCGGCGGCGACTACGACGGCACCGACACCTTCCCGGTCGGTCTCGAGGACGTCAGCGGCTACCCGCGACTCGTCGCCGCCCTGCTCGAGCGCTCGTGGTCCGACGCCGACGTGGCGCAGCTCGTCCGCGGCAACACCCTGCGCGTCATGCGCGACGTCGAGGCCGTGGCCCGCGACCTGCAGACCACCCGCTCCCCCAGCCTCAAGACGTTCGACGAGCTCGACGGCACGCACTGACCGCACGCACTGACCGCACGCCGGTCGCCCACCCGGGCACACGGCATACGCCCTCGGTGGGCGCAGCCTGCTACTGGCGGAACCGGGCGATGGTGAGCCCGACGAGGCGGGCGACGACGAGCGCGACGTAGAGCATGCCGGCGATCTGCTGGAGCAGCACGAACGCCCGGGCGTGCGGCTCGACGGCGATGATGTCGGACAGGCCCGTCGAGGTCATCGTCGTGATCGAGAGGTAGAGCAGCTCGAACCAGGTGCGGGTGCCCGGGTCGGCCTCGCCGTAGATGGTGAACGAGTGGGGCCACAGGATCTGGACGGCCACGTAGAGGTAGGCGAAGCCCCACGCCACCACGGTGAACGTCGCCCCCGTCGCGTAGAGCTCGTCGCGCGTGACCCAGTTGTCGGCGAACATGTACCGCAGCAGGCCGTAGCCGGTGTAGAGGTAGAAGAGCGCGTGCAGCAGCGCGCTCCAGAAGGCGAGGGTCTGGTTGTCGGTCCACACCGCCTCGGCGACGGTGAGCAGCACGACCGGCCCGCCGAGGAGCACGGCCACCCAGGTCAGGGCCGGTGTCGCACGGACCGCGCGGACGGCGAGGAAGAGCACGACGAGGCCGATGAGCCCGAAGATCGCGCGGCCGGTCTCGCGGACGTCGCCGGCCCTGGTCTCGACGAACGGGTAGGCGACGAGCGCGGCGAGCTGGGCGAAGAGCAGGAGCGCGCACGGGAGCTCGGCGACCTTGCGGCGCAAGCGGTCCAGCCACGACGGCGGGCCCGCCCGACGGGGCGATGACGGCCAGAGCTCCAGCGACGCACTCACGACTCGGACTCTAGTGGCGAGGCCGTCAAGAACACGTCAAGAGCCGTCAGCAGGCGGTCAACGGACCGGACGGCCACGGCGGGCCGACCTAGGAAGGAGGCATGTTCACCAACGTCCTCCTGCTCGTGGTCGGGGTCGCCGTGCTGGCCTACCTCGTCCACGTCCTGCTCCACCCGGACCGCTTCTGATGAGCGACACCGCCAGCGGGCTGCTCACCATCGCCGTCCTCGTCGCCGCCCTGGCCGCCGCCCACGTGCCCCTCGGTGCGTGGATGGCGCGCGCCTTCACCGGCACCGACACCGGGCACTGGCGCGTCGAGCGCCTCGTCTACCGCCTGTGCCGGGTCGACCCGTCGTCCGAGCAGCGGTGGAGCACGTATGCCGTCGCCGTCCTCGGCTTCTCCTTCGTCGGGATCGTGCTGCTCTTCGCCCTGATCGCCCTGCAGGGCGTGCTCCCGCTCGACCGCGGCGCCGCGATGAACCTCGACACCGCTCTCAACACCGCCGTCTCCTTCGTGACCAACACGAACTGGCAGTCGTATGCCGGGGAGGCCGGCACGTCGCCCCTGGTGCAGACCGTCGGGCTGACCGTGCAGAACTTCGTGTCGCCGGCCGTCGGGCTCGCCGTCGCGATCGCGCTCGTGCGTGGCCTGGCGCGCTCCAGCGGCTCGGAGGTCGGCAACTTCTGGGTCGACCTCGTGCGCGGGACCGTGCGTGTCCTGCTGCCGCTCGCCCTCGTGGGAGCCGTCGTGCTGCTGCTCGGCGGCGTCGTCCAGAACCTCTCGGCACCCACGGCCGTCACGACGCTCTCGGGCGGCTCACAGGTGCTCCAGGGCGGCCTCGTCGCCTCGCAGGAGGCGATCAAGGAGCTCGGGACCAACGGCGGCGGCTACTTCAACGCCAACTCCGCCCACCCCTTCGAGAACCCGAACGCCGTCACGAACCTCGTCGAGATCTTCCTGCTCCTCGTCATCCCGTTCTCGTTGCCCCGCACCTACGGCATCCTCGTCGGCGACCGTCGGCAGGGGTGGGCGGTGCTCGGCTTCATGGCGACCCTGTGGGGGCTCATGGTCGCGGCGGTCACCTGGGCCGAGGTGAGCGCCGCGAGCGGCCCGCTCGGCGGCCTGGAGGGCAAGGAGCTGCGCTTCGGCACCTGGCCCTCGGCCCTCTTCGCCGCCAGCACGACCGGGACCTCGACCGGCGCCGTCAACTCCATGCACGAGAGCTTCAGCCCGCTCGGCGGGGGCGGCGTCCTCTTCTCGATGCTGCTCGGCGAGGTGTCTCCCGGAGGCGTCGGCTCCGGCCTCTACGGCGCCCTGCTGCTCGCGGTCCTCACCGTCTTCCTGTCCGGGCTCATGGTCGGGCGCACGCCGGAGCTGCTCGGCAAGCAGGTGGGGCGTCGGGAGATCACCCTGACCGCGCTCGCGCTGCTCGTCATGCCCGCCCTCGTGCTGGTCTTCACCGGCGTCGGGATGGTGGCGCCACTCGTCTCCTCGCAGATGCTCGCGTCGGGACCGCACGGGCTGACCGAGGTGATGTACGCGTACGCCTCGGCCGCCAACAACAACGGGAGCGCCTTCGCCGGCTTCTCGGCGGACACCCCCTACGTCAACCTCACGCTGGCGCTCTGCATGCTCCTCGGCCGCTTCGTGCCGATCGTGCTGGTGCTCGCCCTCGCCGGTTCCCTCGTGGCGCAACGTCGCCGGCCGGTCAACGCCGGCACCCTGCCCACCCACACACCCACGTTCGCAGCACTGTTCGTCGGGGTGGCGGTCATCGTCACCGGACTCACGTTCTTCCCGGCCCTGGCGCTCGGCCCTCTCGCGGAGGCACTGTCATGACCCGCTCGACCTCACTCACCCTCCTGGCCCGGCAGCTGGTCGCGACCTTCCCGGAGGCCGTGCGCAAGCTCGACCCGCGCCACGTGTGGCGCAGCCCGGTCGTCTTCGTCGTGTGGGTCGGCTCGCTCGTGACGACCGTCGTGGCCGTGCTCGACCCGTCGTGGTTCGCCTGGAGCATCACGCTCTGGCTCTGGGCCACCGTGCTCTTCGCCAACATGGCCGAGGCCGTCGCCGAAGGACGCGGCAAGGCCCAGGCCGCGACGCTGCGAGCGGCCCGGACCACGACGACGGCCCGGCGCCGGACGCCGGACGGGTCACTCGAGACGGTCGCCGCCTCGGACCTGACGGTCGGCGACCTCGTCATCGTGCGGCCCGGCGAGGTGATCCCGGGCGACGGCGACGTCGTGGAGGGCATGGCCACGGTGGACGAGTCGGCCATCACCGGCGAGTCCGCCCCGGTCATCCGCGAGTCCGGGGGCGACCGATGCGCCGTCACCGGTGGCACGACGGTGCTCTCGGACGGCATCACCGTGCGCATCACGACCAGGCCCGGCGAGACGTTCATCGACCGGATGATCGCCCTCGTCGAGGGGGCCGCCCGGCAGAAGACCCCGAACGAGATCGCGCTGACCATCCTGCTGACGACCCTGACGATCATCTTCGTCCTCGCCGTCATGGCCATCCAGCCGCTCGCCGTCTACTCCGGCCACGAGCAGTCGGTCGTGGTCCTCGTGGCGCTGCTCGTCTGCCTCATCCCCACGACGATCGGTGCGTTGCTCTCGGCCATCGGCATCGCCGGCATGGACCGGCTGGTGCAGCACAACGTGCTCGCGATGTCGGGCCGGGCCGTCGAGGCGGCGGGCGACGTGTCCACCCTGCTGCTCGACAAGACCGGCACCATCACGTTCGGCAACCGTCGGGCGACGGAGCTGCTCGAGGCCCTCGGGCCCGGTGGAGCCGGGCCCGGTGGAGCCGGGCGCGACGAGCTGCTCGAGGCGGCATACCTCTCGTCGTTGGCCGACGAGACCCCGGAGGGCCGTTCGATCGTCGAGCTGGCCGCGGACGGACTGCCCGACGCGACGCGTCGACGGTTCGACGGAGTCCGTCGCGACGGCGCCACGTTCGTCGAGTTCACCGCTCAGACGCGCATGTCCGGCGTCGACCTCTGCGACGGGACCGCCGTGCGCAAGGGGGCGTCGGACGCGGTGTGCGCGTGGGTGTCCCGACAGGGCGGCCAGGTACCACCGGAGGTCCTCACCGTCGTCGAGACCATCGCCCGCGCCGGCGGCACTCCCCTCGTCGTCGCGACGCGTCGCCCGGGTCAGTCGCCGCGCGCGCTCGGCGTCGTCCACCTCAAGGACGTCGTCAAGCCGGGCATGAAGGAGCGCTTCGACCAGCTGCGCGCCATGGGGATCCGCACCGTCATGATCACCGGCGACAACCCGCTCACCGCCACCTCGATCGCGGCGGAGGCCGGGGTCGACGACTTCCTCGCCGAGGCGACGCCCGAGGACAAGATGGCGCTCATCAAGAAGGAGCAGGAGGGCGGCCGGCTCGTCGCCATGACCGGTGACGGCACCAACGACGCCCCGGCCCTGGCGCAGTCCGACGTCGGGGTCGCGATGAACACCGGGACGTCCGCGGCCAAGGAGGCGGCCAACATGGTCGACCTCGACTCCGACCCCACCAAGCTCATCGACATCGTCTCGATCGGCAAGCAGCTGCTCATCACGCGCGGGGCGCTCACGACCTTCTCGATCGCGAACGACATCGCCAAGTACTTCGCCATCATCCCGGCGATGTTCGTCGTGCTCTTCCCCGGGCTCGAGGCTCTCAACGTCATGGGCCTGGCGACTCCGAAGTCCGCGATGCTCTCGGCCGTCATCTTCAACGCGCTCATCATCATCGCGCTGATCCCCTTGTCTCTCAGGGGCGTTCGCTATCGGCCCTCCGGTAGCACCGCCCTGCTGCGACGCAATCTCCTGCTCTACGGCGTCGGCGGCGTCATCGCGCCGTTCATCGGCATCAAGCTGATCGACCTCGTCGTGAGCCACCTGCCCCTGTGAACCCCGGAATGATGTGAGACAGAGATGAACAACGTCGTCAAGCAGTCCCTGGCCGGCCTGCGGGCCATGCTGGTGCTCACCGTGCTGCTCGGTGTGCTCTACCCCGCCGTCGTCTGGGGCCTCGGACAGGGCGTGGCCCGCGACCAGTCAGCCGGCTCGCTCGTCTCCTACGGCGGCAGGGTCGTCGGGTCGAGCCTCATCGGCCAGCAGTGGAAGGGCGGCGAGTGGTTCCACTCGCGCCCCTCGGCGAGCGACTACGCCGGTGCCACGAGCGGCGGGACCAACCTCGGCCCGGGGACCACGCTCGACGCCCAGGTGGCCGAGCGCGCCGCAGCCGCTGGGATCAGCCGGGTGGGCGCGCCCGCCGACGCGCTCACCGCCTCCGGCAGCGGACTCGACCCGCACATCTCGCCGGCGTATGCCGCAGCCCAGGTCGACCGTGTCGCCGCGGCCCGCGGCCTCGACGTCGGGCAGGTGCGCTCGCTCGTCGCGGCGCACACCCAGGGCCGCACGGCCGGCTTCCTCGGCCAGCCGCGGGTCGACGTCCTCGAGCTGAACCTCGCCCTGGCGCGCCTCGCGACGCCGAGCGCCGGATGACCTGAGAGGATCGAGGACATGGGGCGTGGCTCGCTGCGGATCTACCTCGGCGCGGCGCCGGGCGTCGGCAAGACCGTCGCCATGCTCGACGAGGCGCACCGCCGGCTCGAGCGGGGCACCGACGTCGTCGTGGGCCTCGTCGAGACCCACGGGCGGGCCCACACCCAGGCCTTCGTCGAGGGGCTGGAGGTTCTCCCCCGCCGTGAGGTCGAGCACCGTGGCAGCCGCCTCTCCGAGCTCGACGTCGCGGCGGTCATCTCCCGCCACCCCGGGGTCGTCCTCGTCGACGAGCTCGCCCACACCAATGTCGGTGAGGGCGGCCACGAGAAGCGGTGGCAGGACGTCGAGGAGATCCTCGAGGCCGGCATCGACGTCATCTCGACGGTCAACATCCAGCACCTCGAGTCGCTCAACGACGTCGTCGAGTCGATCACCGGCATCCGCCAGCAGGAGACCGTGCCCGACGAGGTGGTGCGTCGCGCCGACCAGGTGCAGCTCGTCGACATGTCGCCCGAGGCACTGCGACGACGGATGGCGCACGGCAACATCTACGGGCCCGAGAAGGTCGACGCCGCACTCGCCAACTACTTCCGCACCGGCAACCTCTCGGCACTGCGGGAGATCGCCCTGCTCTGGCTCGCCGACCGGGTGGACGAGGCGCTCGAGCGCTATCGCGCCGACCAGGGCATCGACGCCCAGTGGCCGGCCCGGGAGCGCGTCGTCGTCGCCCTGACGGGCGGCGCCGGGTCCGAGACCCTGCTGCGCCGCGGGGCCAGGATCGCCACCCGCGCCGCCGGCGGCGACCTCATCGCCTGCCACGTGAGGTCGGCCGACGGCCTGGCGTCGACCGACCCCGTCGTGCTCGAGCGACTGCGACGTCTGGCCCGAGACCTCGGTGCGGAGTTCCACGACGTCTCGGGACACGACGTGGCCGACGCGATCCTCGACCACGCGCGCGGCGTCAACGCGACGCAGATCGTGGTCGGCGTCAGCCGGCGCAGTCGCTGGCAGCAGACCCTGCGCCCCAGCATCGCCTCGGAGGTCGCCGACGGCTCGGGCGACATCGACGTGCACCTCGTGCCCCACGAGGGGTCGCGGGTGGGTCACCGTCGAGCCCGCGCCACCGGTCTCCCCCTGCGCCGGGTCCTGACCGGGCTGCTGCTCGCGGTCGTCGCCCTCGTCGCCCTGACCGGCGTGCTCGTCGCGACGCGCGAGGGCCACACGCTCTCGCTCGACCTGCTGCTCTACCTCGCCCTCACCGTCGTGTGCGCCCTCGTCGGCGGCATCTGGCCCGCGCTGTTCTGCGCCGTCGTCGGGTCGCTCGTCGTCAACTGGTTCTTCACCGAGCCGCGAGGCACGCTGACGATCAGCGACCCACCGAACGCCCTGGCCCTCGCCGTCTTCGTCCTCGTCGCCATGGCGGTGTCGTCGGTCGTCAACGTGGCGGCCCGTCGGACCGAGCAGGCCGTCTCGGCCGAGCGCGAGTCGTCGGCGCTGGCGGCCATGAGCCGCGACCTGCTCGCCGAGCCCCGGCCGCTGCCCGCCCTGCTCGTCCGGGCACGCGACGACCTCGGCATGCGCGCGGCCGTGCTCGTCGAGGCACATCCGGACCAGCCGTCGAGGGTGGTCGCCTCGACCGACCCCGGGCTGCCTGCGGGCAGCCTGGTTCCCCCGGGGTCGAGCTGGACGCTCGACGTCACCGTCGAGGAGGGCCTGCACCTGCTGCTCGACGGACCGCCGGTCGCCGCCGAGGACCAGCGGGTCGTGGGCGCCTACGCCGCGCACGCCTCGATCCTGCACGGGCGCGAGCAGCTCGTCCGCGCCGCGCGGGAGGCGGCGGGGCTGGCGCGCGACAACGCTGCGAGGACGACCCTGCTGGCCGCCGTCTCGCACGACCTGCGCACCCCGCTCGCCAGCATCAAGGCCGGCGTCTCCACGCTGCGGCAGTCCGGGCTCGCCCTCTCGGCGGAGGACGAGGCCGAGCTGCTCGAGTCGGTCGAGGAGAGCGCCGACCGCCTCGACTCGCTCATCGGCAACCTCCTGGACCTCTCGCGGCTGGAGACCGGGGCGGTCCGGGCCCACCACCACTCGATCGACCTGCTCGACGCCGTCGTGTCGACGGTGCGCACCACCTCCGCCCCCGACCGGGTCGAGGTCGCCCTCGAGCCCGACCTGCCGCTCGTCCGCGCCGACCTCGGGCTGCTCGACCGCGTGCTCGCCAACGTCGTCGAGAACTCCCTGCGCCACAGCGGCGACGCCGACGTGCGGATCACCGCCGGGCGCATCGGGTCCACGGTGCAGGTGCGCGTCATCGACCGTGGCCCAGGCGTGGCCGACCCGGACAAGGAGCGGATCTTCGCCGCCTTCCAGCGCGCCGGCGACGCTCCGCAGGGCGACGGCCTCGGCCTCGGCCTGGCCGTCGCACGGGGGCTGATGACCGTCATGGGAGGCTCGCTCGTGCCCGAGGACACCCCCGGCGGTGGCCTCACCATGGTCATCGAGCTCCCGCTCACCCCGCCGGTGCCGGCCGGTCGAGGTGATGACGACCCCCACGTGGGTGACGAGATCACCTCGACCGACCGGACTGCCCAGGAGGAGGACGCGTGACCCGAGTGCTCGTCGTCGACGACGACCCCCGACTCCAACGCACGCTGGCCATCGCGCTGCGCGCCCACGGCAACGAGGTCGTCACCGCGGCGGACGGGCGCACGGCCGTGCAGTCGGTGACCGAGGACGCGCCGGACCTCGTCATCCTCGACCTCGGCCTGCCCGACATCGACGGCACCGAGGTGCTCCGGCGCATCCGCGCCACGTCCGTCGTGCCCGTCATCGTCCTGTCCGCGCGGCACGAGTCCGACGACAAGATCGAGGCGCTCGACCTCGGGGCCGACGACTACGTCACCAAGCCCTTCGGCGTCGAGGAGCTGCTCGCTCGGGTGCGGGCGGCCGTGCGACGCGGGAGCGACCTCGGGCGCCAGCTCGAACCCGTCGTCACCGGGCACTTCGTCCTCGACTTCGCCGAACGGCGCGCCACCGTGGCGGGCGAGGACGTCCGGCTCACCCCGACCGAGTGGCGCCTGCTCGAGGCCCTGTGCCGCGAGCCGGGACACCTCGTGCAGCAGCAGGACCTGCTGCGCGCGGTCTGGGGACCGTCCTACGGCCGGGAGTCGAACTACCTGCGCGTCTACGCCAACCAGCTGCGCCGCAAGCTCGAGCCCGACCCGGCCAACCCCCGTCACCTCGTCACCGAGCCCGGCCTGGGCTACCGCTTCAACCCCTGACGCGAGCCAGCCACGGCCCCTCGACCCGCAGAGAAGGGCCAGTCGTGGCCCTTCGACGGTTCGTAGGGGCCAGTCGTGGCCCTTCGACGGGTCAGTCGCGCTCGCGGTAGCCGCGCGAACCACGGTCGGTGAGGTTCCAGGCGTCCTCGGACTCCTCGTCGTCCTCCTCGACCGTGCGCGTCATGTCGCCCGGCGTCCACCGGGCGGTCGGCACGGCAGTCGTCTCCTCGTCGCCGCGGCGCTGCTCCCCCCGCTGCGCGACGATCGCGGCGGTCCGCTGCGGAGCGACCTCCTCGGGCTCGTCGGGGTCGTCCGCGTAGTGGGCCGAGACCTCTGGCGGCTCGACGTCGACCGGCGGGGCGGCATACGGCTCGGCGGGCTCGATGAGGTCCGCGAGGTCGTCGTCGTCGACGGGCTCGTTGGGGTGGGGCACGTCCTCGCCGCGCAGCAGCGCGAGCGTCTGCTCGAGGTCGTCGGGCCGCACGAGCACGTCGCGCGCCTTGGACCCCTCGCTCGGGCCGACGACACCGCGCGACTCGAGCAGGTCCATGAGCCGGCCGGCCTTGGCGAAGCCGACACGCAGCTTGCGCTGGAGCATCGACGTCGAGCCGAACTGGGTCGTGACGACGAGCTCGGTCGCCTGGAGCAGCACGTCGAGGTCGTCGCCGATGTCGTCGTCGATCTGCTTCTTGGGGGCCGCGACGGTGACGTTCTCGACGTAGTTGGGCTTGAGCTGGGTCGTGACGAACTTGACGACCTCGTGGATCTCGGACTCGTTGACCCACGCGCCCTGCACACGCATCGGCTTGCTCGCACCCATGGGCAGGAAGAGCGCGTCACCCTGCCCGATGAGCTTCTCGGCGCCTGGCTGGTCGAGCACGACGCGCGAGTCGGCGAGCGAGCTCGTCGCGAACGCCATGCGCGAGGGCACGTTGGCCTTGATGAGGCCGGTGACGACGTCGACCGAGGGCCGCTGCGTCGCGAGCACCAGGTGGATGCCGGCGGCGCGCGCGAGCTGCGTGATGCGCACGACCGACTCCTCGACGTCGCGCGGGGCGACCATCATGAGGTCGGCGAGCTCGTCGACGACGACGAGCAGGTAGGGGTAGGTCGTGATCTGGCGCTCGGAGCCGGGCAGCGGCTTGACCTTGCCCGCGCGGACCGCCTTGTTGAAGTCGTCGACGTGCTTGAAGCCGAACGCCGCGAGGTCGTCGTAGCGCTGGTCCATCTCCTTGACGACCCACGCGAGCGCCTCGGCGGCCTTCTTGGGGTTGGTGATGATCGGCGTGATGAGGTGCGGGATGCCTTCGTATGCCGTGAGCTCGACACGCTTCGGGTCCACGAGGATGAGGCGCACCTCCTCGGGCGTCGAGCGCATGAGGATCGAGGTGATCATCGAGTTGACGAAGCTGGACTTGCCCGAGCCGGTGGCGCCGGCGACGAGCAGGTGGGGCATCTTCGCGAGGTTGGCGATGACGTAGGCGCCCTCGACGTCCTTGCCGACGCCCATGACCATCGGGTGCTCGTTGGCACGGGCGGTGTGGCTGCGCAGCACGTCCCCGAGCGAGACGTTCTCACGGTCGAGGTTGGGGATCTCGATGCCGATCGCGGACTTGCCCGGGATGGGGCTGAGGATGCGCACGTCGGCCGAGGCCACGGCATACGCGATGTTCTTCGACAGCGCGGTGACGCGCTCGACCTTGGTGCCCGAGCCGAGCTCGACCTCGTAGCGCGTGACCGTCGGACCGCGGGTGAACCCGGTGACGGCGGCGTCGATGTCGAACTGGTCGAAGACGCCGGTCAGCGACTCGACCACGCGGTCGTTGGCCTCGCTGCGCGTCTTGTGCGCCGGGCCGGGCGTCAGCATCGCGGGGTCGGGCAGGCGGTAGGTGATGTCGCCGCCGAGGCTCAGCTGCTCGACCCGTGCGGGGAGCTCGGACATGGGCGGCGGGATGAGCTCGGCCTTGGGCCCGACCTTGCTCGTGTCGGGTGCCCCCAGGGTCTTCGGGTCGGTGGCGTCGATGACCTTCTCGGCCTTCTCGCCGCCGGGACGCGGCACGACGAGGCCGGGGGGCGTCGGACGCTTCTCCCCCGGACGCGGGCGCGAGCCGGCCTCGTCCTCCATCGCCCGCTGCGCGGCCTGGCGGAACGCCTCGTCACCGTCGCGGTCGGCGAGGTCGACTGGCTTGCGGCGGGCGCGCCTGACGGCGGCGGCCGGGGCGTCGTCCGGCTCATCGGCCTCGTGGTCGTGGTCGTCGTGGCCGCGGTCGATGACGAGGGCCCTCAGCTGGCGCATTCGGGTCGGGATCATGTTGACCGGAGTGGCGGTGATGACGAGCAGGCCGAAGAGCCCGAGCAGGATGAGGATCACGAGCGCGCCGTAGGTCGAGACCGCAGCGGCGAGCGGGCTCGAGGCGAGGAAGCCGAGGATGCCGCCGGCGGCACGCATGCCGTCGGCGCCGTCGGGTGGGTTGGGGATGCCGTCGGCGAGGTGCGACAGGCCGCACGCGGCGAAGGTGAGCGCGATGGTGCCGACGACGATGCGGTTGGTGGCGGCGTCGTCCTGGGGCGCGCGGAGCATGCGCAGGCCGAGGGCGAGCAGGACGAGCGGGACGGCATACGCGACGCGACCGAAGGTGCCGGCGAAGACCGCGTGCACGACCTGGCCGAAGGTGCCCGAGACCCCCCACCACTCGCGGGCGGCGACGACGACCGCGAGCGCGAGGAGGGAGAAGCCGATGCCGTCGCGCTTGTGCTCGGGCTCGAGGTCGGCGGCGCTGTGGCCGACGCGGCGCACCGCTCCCCCGGCCATGTGCGAGACACCCATCCACGTGTTGCGCACGGCACCCAGCGGGAAGGGCAGCCCCCCGCCGCGAGCCCTGGACGGCGTCCGTGACCCGCCCTTGGCCGCCGGCTTGCGGGTGGCGGGCTTGCGCTGCGCCGGCCGGGTGGACCGGGCTGCCGGAGGGCGCGACGTGGCGCTCGTCGAGGACCCCTTGGCGCGGGTCGCCGCAGAGGTGCTCGTGCGCTGGGTGCTGGACGGACGTGACGCCATGCTCGCACCGTACGTCAACGCACCGGTGAACTCACGCGTCACACGCGCACCACGGGGCAGAGAATGGCCGGCCGCGGGCCGCGGTCCGGTGAACCCACCTCGGCCGCAATGCCGCCCGGCCTAGTCTGGAGAGGTGAGCACGGGGCCATCCCCGACCGAGGGACCCGACGCGGGAGCGGGCCTGACACCCGGTGCCCCCGCACTGCGGCAGCTGCTCCGGATCCGGCCCTTCCGCCACCTCTTCGCCGCCGGCGCCGTCTCCAGCTTCGGCGACTGGCTCGCCCTGCTCGCGACGACCGCCCTGGCCGCCGAGCTGGCCGCCGGCGGGGTGGGCCGGTACCTCGCCGTCTCGGGCGTCTTCATCCTCCGCATCGCGCCGGCCGTGCTCCTCGGACCCCTCGCCGGGGTCGTCGCCGACCGGCTGGACCGGCGCCGCACGATGATCGTCGGGGACCTGCTGCGCTTCGCGCTCTTCGTGTCCATCCCCGTCGTGGGGACGCTCTGGTGGATGTACGTCGCCATCGTGCTCATCGAGTGCACGTCCCTCTTCTGGAACCCGGCCAAGGACGCCACCCTGCCCAACCTCGTCCCGCCGGACCGGCTCGAGCTGGCCAACCAGCTCGGGCTCGTGGGCAGCTACGGGACGGCCCCCGTCGCGGCCCTGGCCTTCTCGGGGCTGTCGCTCGTCGGCGACCCGTTGCGGTCGGTGCTCCCCGGGCTCGACCCGGAGGGGATCTACCTGGCGATGTACGTCAACGGCGCGACGTTCCTCGTCAGTGCGTGGATCGTCTGGCGGCTGCGCTTCCCACCACGGCCGGCGCGCGAGGCCCTCGCGGGACAGTCCGTGCTGAGGACCGTGACCGACGGCCTGCGCGTCGTCCGGGACCGGCCGTTCGTGCGGGGGCTCATCGCCGGCATGCTCGGTGCCTTCGCCGCCGGTGGGCTCGTCATCGGGCTCGCCACGCGGTTCGTCGCGGACATGGGGGCAGGGGCACCCGGCTACGGGATGCTCTTCGTCGCGGTCTTCACCGGGATGGCGATCGGCATCGTCGGCGGCCCCCGGGCTCTGGCAGGACTCTCCCGGCCGCGCATCTTCGGCGCGGCCCTCGGCAGCGCCGGAGCGCTGCTGCTCGTCCTCGCGGCGGTGCCCGCGCTCGTCGTCGCGCTCCCACTCGCGACACTGCTCGGCGCGGTCATCGGCGTGGCCTGGGTCATCGGCTACACCCTGCTCGGCCTCACCGTCGAGGACGAGGTCAGGGGCCGCACCTTCGCCCTCGTGCAGTCGCTCGACGGCGTCGTGCTCGTGCTCGTCCTCGCGGTCGCGCCCCTGCTGGCGGCGGGGTTCGAGGCGGCGCTCTCCCTCCCCCGCACGCTGCACGTCGGCCCGTTCGAGCTCACCTACACCGGAGCGACGGCCGCCTACCTGATCGCAGGGCTCGGGATGGGCGCCGCCGGGCTCGCCGCGTGGCGCACGATGAACGACAAGCCGGGGCTGTCCGTCTTTGCGGAGGTGCGCCAGCTCCGGCGCAGCCGCCGCGGCGGGTGAGGAGGGGCGGCCCTGGCGCGCTCTGCACCTGCGCGCTCCCCGCGCACCGCGACGTCGCCTCGTCTCAGATGACGACACTGCGGTCTTGGCGTCTGGACACGCCCGAGCCGGCTCCCCTATGGTCCTTCGCAGGTCATGAGTGCCAGTGACAAGCCCCGGCTCGCTGGCCAGCAACCCTCCTCCGCGGTGGGGTGCTCCGGGTGACGACCAGGCCACCCTCGATCCGCTCGCGCGATCGAGGTCGGCAAGCGCGGACCCGCACCGGGTGGGTCCCTTGACCCAGGAGCACTGGCATGTCGGCCCTTCCTTCGACGCACCCTTCGACCCGTCCCTCGGCGCACCTCTCGACGCGCCCCGCCTCCCAGACGGCCACCACGCCCTGTGGCGGCTCGTCCGCCCCCGCCGTGCGCACCCGCGCCCTGCACGCCGTGCCCGAGGCGCGCACGCTGCCCACCGTCGTCGGCGCGCAACTGCGCGTGCCGACGCTCCACGGCGACACGGCATACGCCAACCTCGACCACGCGGCGTCGACGCCGGCGCTCGAGACGGTCAAGGCAGCGGTCGACCGGGCCCTCGAGACCTACTCCTCCGTGCACCGCGGCGCCGGCTACGCCTCGCGCCTGACGAGCGCCTGGTACGAGCAGGCCCGCGAGGAGGTCGCGGCCTTCGTCGGCGCGCGACGGGACGACACGGTCGTCTTCACCCGGACGACCACCGACTCGTGGTCGCTGCTGAGCAAGGCCCTGCCGAGCCGCACGACGGTCTTCGTCTTCGACATCGAGCACCACTCGACGCTGCTCCCATGGGGCCGTTTCCGCACGGTGCGCCTCCCGGTGCCGCAGACGGTCGAGGACGCCCACGCCCTGCTCGAGGAGGCGCTGGCCGACCACCCGTCGCGCCACCGCCTCGTCGTCATCGCTGCCGCCTCCAACGTCACCGGTGAGGTGTGGCCCGTCGAGCGCTTCGCCGCCCTCGCGCACGAGCACGGCGCCCGGATCGCCGTCGACGCCGCCCAGCTCTCGGCCCACCGCACCATCGACCTCGCCGGCTGGGACGCCGACTACGTCGCGTTCTCGGGGCACAAGACGTATGCGCCCTACGGCGCCGGTGTCCTGGCCGGGCGCTCCGACTGGCTCGACGCCGGCACGCCGTACCTGCTCGGTGGCGGGGCCACCCGGGCGGTGACCGAGGACGGCACGACGTGGGCCACCGGGCCCGCCCGTCACGAGGGCGGCAGCCCCAACGTCATCGGCGCCATCGCCCTCGCTGCGGCGTGCGCCACGATCTCGAGGCACCGCGACTCCATCGAGGAGCACGAGAGCCGCCTCCTCGAGCGGCTGCGCGCGGGGCTCGACGAGGTGCCCGGCGTCGAGGTCCTCTCGATCTTCGGCGACGACAGCGACCGCGTCGGCGTCGTCGCCTTCACCATCGAGGGCTGGGACTCCTCGCTCGTCTCGCAGGTCCTGTCGGTCGAGCACGGCATCGGCGTCCGCGACGGCAGGTTCTGCGCCCACCTGCTCGTCGACGAGCTGCTCGACGACCCGTGGGGCGAGCGCTCGGCGACCGCGGTCCGCGCGAGCATCGGTCTCGGGAGCACCCGCGAGGGCGTCGAGCGCCTCGTGGCCGCGGTCGCCTCGCTCGTCGAGGAGGGCACGACGGCGACGTGGACGCTCACCGGCAGCGGCTGGGCGGTCGAGGGCACCGACCCCCGCGACGTCGAGGTCGACCGGCCCTGGTGACCCTTCCCCCGGGCCGGCCTCGGGCGGGGCTCAGGCTCAGGCTCAGCGCGGCGGCAGGTGGTAGCTCGCCCACACGGCTGCGTGGTCGGCCCGGTTGAACGCCACCTGTCCGGCCTCGACGACCGTCAGGCCCCGGCTCAGCAGGTGGTCCAGCGCCGCGAATGCTGGCAGCCGGTGGCCGGCGAACGGCCACGTGCGCACCCACCCCTGACCGTCGGTGCGCTGGGCGTCGTCGAGGCCGTCGGCGAGGTCGCGGAAGCCCGGATGGCCGAAGCCGGCGTTGAAGTCGCCCGCCATGACGAGCAGCTCGTCGCCGTCGAGCCGCTCCTTCCACGACTGGAGGTCCCGCAGGCCCGCGCGCCACTCGGCGGTGTCGCCCGGGAGCGGCGCGGTGGGGTGGGCGACCTTGAGGCGGATTGTGCCGTTGGGCGCCGTGACGTCGACCTCCGGCTGGACGCTCCGGGTGCCCTCGACCGCCGGGTCCGTGCCGAGGCTGCGGACCGACAGCGGGTAGCGCGACAGCACCATCGTGCCGGTGTAGGTGTCGGCACGCGCGACGCCCTGGCGCTGGTTGAAGTAGTCGGCGGCTCCCTCGGCGTCCAGGCGGCGCATCATCGCGGGCGTCGCCTCGGTGAGCACCAGCACGTCGACCGAGTGGTAGCGCACGGCATCCATCAGCTGCTCGGCGTTGGCCGAGCCGATCCACGTGTTGGCCGACATGACCGTCAGGTCGCGGTCGGCCTTGGGCGAGGACGTCGCCTCGAAGGACGGTGCGGCGACCGTCGCCGCAGCCACCAGCACGGCGACGACCGGGAGCAGCATCCACCAGCGCCGCAGCAGCAGGGTCGCCACGGCGAGCAGCCCGAGGCCGACGACGACGAAGGGACCTGCCGTCTGGAGCACGACGACGGGGTATGCCGTGGAGTCGTACCAGCGGAGCGCACCGACCGCGCCGAGCCCGACGAGGACGACGCCGACGACGACGTCGACCCACCGCCGGGCCGGCGGGCGGCGCCGCGCCGACGGGGGTGCCGGTGGTGCCGACGGAGGTGTGGACCGAGGCGGCGACGCAGGTGCCGGCACGGCGTGCCCGTCCCCCGGATGGTCGGTCGAGGGGCTGTCGTCCCCGACCCGGCCGGTCCCCCCGTCGACCTCGTGCACCGTCACCTCAGGCCTGCAGCACGACCGGGATGATCATCGGGCGGCGGCGGATCTTGCCACCGACCCACGAGCCGACCGCGCGCCGGATGACCTGCTGGAGCTGCTGGTCGTCGCGCACGCCCTTGGCGACGGCCTCCTCGATGGCCCGCTCGACCTTGGGGATGACCTGCTGGAAGATCTCGGCGTCCTCGACGAAGCCGCGGGCCGTGATCTCCGGGCCGCTCGCGATCTTGCCGGTGGCGGCGTCGAGCACGACGACACAGGTGATGAAGCCCTCGTCGCGCAGGATGCGCCGGTCCTTGAGCAGCGCCTCGTCGGCCCCACCCACGCTGCTGCCGTCGACGTAGACGTAGCCACAGTCGACGACACCCGTCACCCGGGCCACCCCGTCGACGAGGTCGACGACGACGCCGTCCTCGGCCAGCACGACGTTCTCCTCCGGCACGCCGGACTGCATCGCGAGCTGGGCGTTGGCGTACATGTGGCGCCACTCGCCGTGGACCGGGAGGACGTTGCCGGGACGCACGATGTTGTAGCAGTAGAGCAGCTCGCCCGCGCTGGCGTGGCCGGAGACGTGCACCTTGGCGTTGCCCTTGTGCACGACGTTGGCGCCGAGCCGCATGAGGCCGTTGATGATGCGGTAGACGGCGTTCTCGTTGCCGGGGATGAGGCTGCTCGCGAGCAGGACGGTGTCGCCGGGACCGACGTCGATCCGGTGCTCCCGGTTGGCCATGCGCGACAGGGCCGCCATCGGCTCGCCCTGGGAGCCGGTGCAGATGAGGACGAGCTCGTCGTCGCGCAGGCTGTCGATCTTCTTGATGTCGACGAGGATGCCGTCGGGCACCCTGAGGTAGCCCAGCTCGGCGGCGATGCCCATGTTGCGCACCATGGAGCGGCCCACCATGGCCACCTTGCGGCCGGCCTTCTCGGCTGCGTCGAGCACCTGCTGGACGCGGTGCACGTGGCTGCTGAAGCAGGCCACGATGATCCGGCGCTCGGCGTGGCGGAACACCTTGTCGATGGCCGGCGCGATCTCCAGCTCGGGCGTGGTGAAGCCCGGGACGTCGGCGTTGGTCGAGTCGGTGAGGAAGAGGTCGACCCCCTCCTCGCCGAGCCGTGCGAACGCGCGCAGGTCGGTCAGGCGCCCGTCGAGCGGGAGCTGGTCCATCTTGAAGTCGCCGGTGTGCAGCAGAGTGCCGGCCTCGGTGCGCACGAAGACGGCGAGCGCGTCGGGGATCGAGTGGTTGACCGCCACGAACTCGAGGTCGAAGACGCCGAGCTTCTCGCGCTGGCCCTCCTTGACCGCCATGGAGTACGGCCGGATGCGGTGCTCCTTGAGCTTGGCCTCGACGAGGGCCAGGGTCAGCGTCGAGCCGATGATGGGGATGTCGCCCTTGAGCTTCAGCAGGTAGGGCACCGCGCCGATGTGGTCCTCGTGGCCGTGCGTGAGGACGATCGCCACGATGTCGTCGAGCCGGTCGGCGATGTAGGAGAAGTCCGGGAGGATGAGGTCGACTCCGGGGTGGTGGTCCTCGGGGAAGAGCACGCCGCAGTCGATGACGAGCAGCTTGCCCTTCGTCTCGAGGACGGCCATGTTGCGTCCGACCTCGCCGAGCCCACCGAGCGCGACGACCCGCAGGCCGTTGTCGGGGAGGGCGGGAGGCGTGGTCAGCTCGGGGTGGGGGTGGCTCACAGGTGTCCTGTCATTCGGTGGTGCCGCCGGGCCGTCATGGGCGCCGGTCACGGGTCATGGGGCGGTCATCCGACCGCCGAGAGGGCATCGCGCAGCAGGGCCGTCTGGACGTCGTCGGCCTCGACGAGCGGCAGGCGCACGCTCGGTGATTCAATGACGCCCTGGAGGGCGAGGCCGGCCTTGGCCATGATCGCGCCCTGCGTGACGTTCATGACGGCGTTGACGAGCGGGACGAGCCGGCGGTGCACGGCACGGGCGTCGTCCCAGCGGCTGTCGACGACGGCATCGGCCATCTCGCGGTAGGCGACCGGGGCCACCTGCGAGGTCACGCCGACGAAGCCGACGGCGCCGTAGACGAAGTGCCCGAGGTTCATCGCGTCGTCGCCGGAGTACCAGTCCAGGCCGGTCTCCTGCATCATCTCGCCGGCGAACCAGAGGTCGCCGCGGGCGTCCTTGACGGCCGTGATGCGCTCGTGCTCGGCGATGCGCAGGTAGGTCTCGCGCGCGATGGCGATCCCCGAGCGGCCGGGGATGTCGTAGACCATGACGGGCAGGTCGCTGGCGTCCGCGAGGGCGCGGAAATGCGCGACGAGCCCCGCCTGCGGCGGCTTGTTGTAGTACGGCGTCACGGCCAGGACCGCGTGGGCGCCGGCCTTCTGGGCGTGGCGCACCGACTCGACGCTCTTGGCGGTGTCGTTGCTGCCGGCACCCGCGATGACGACGCACCGGTCGCCGACCGCGTCGACGACGGCGCGGAGCAGCTCGTCCTTCTCCTCGGCGGAGGTCGTCGGCGACTCGCCGGTCGTGCCCGAGACGACGAGGCCGTCGTGCCCGGCGTCGACGAGGTGGGTCGCGACGCGTTGCGCGGCGTCGAGGTCGATGGAGCCGTCGGGCCTCATGGGCGTGACCATCGCCGAGAGAACACGTCCGAGGGCGGGTGCGTCAGCCATGGGGCCAAGGTTAGCGCCCGCGACTGCACGCACGACGCCACGCCCACGCCGTGCTCTCGAGGCGTCTCTCCGGCCGTCTCCCCGGTGGCCGGCAGCGGGCACGAAAGAGGCGAGGCACTACTCGCTCGGGGGTCCGAGTAGTGCCTCGCCACCCCCTACATCGCCGCCGCTCTGCCGCCGTTACAGCCTTTCGGCCGCCGATCTTCCCGACGGTCTTCCCGACGACGGCGTATGCCGGGTCAGCCGCGCCGCTCGTAGGTGACCCAGGCGAAGCCGGGGCGCGCCTCTCGCGCCGTCTCGGCCCACTCCAGGGGGTCGATCGGGGGGAAGGTGACCGAGCCGTCCGGGGACTGGTCGACCTCGGTGACGAGGAGGCGGGCGGCATACGCCATCGCCTGGCGGTAGATCTCTCCCCCGCCGACGACGAAGACCTGCTCGGCGTCCGCGACGAGCGCGAGTGCCTCGTCCAGCGAGTGCGCGACCTCGACGCCAGGCGCGCTCCAGTCGGGCTGCCGGGTCACGACGACGCTGCGGCGGCCCGGGAGGGCGCCCATCGAGTCGAACGTGCGCCGGCCCATGACCATCGGGTGGCCCATCGTCGTGCGCTTGAAGTACTTGAGGTCCTCGGAGATGTGCCAAGGCATCGTCAGGCCGTCGCCGATGACGCCGTTGCGCCCGACGGCGGCGATCATCGTCACGTTCGGCCAGGCAGTCGTCATGGCGCCAAGGCTCCCAGACCGCAGGGAGTCAGACCGCGATGGGGGCCTTGATGCCCGGGTCGGCGACGTAGTCCACGAGCTCGAAGTCGTCGAGGTCGAAGGCGTCGATGTCCGTCTTGCCGGGGGTGATCCGCATCGTCGGCAGCGCGTGCGGCGTCCGGGTCAGCTGCAGCCGGGCCTGGTCGAGGTGGTTGAGGTAGAGGTGGGCGTCGCCCAGGGTGTGCACGAACTCCCCCGGCTCGAGGTCGGTCAGCTGGGCGACCATCTGGGTCAGCAGCGCATAGCTGGCGATGTTGAACGGGACGCCGAGGAAGATGTCGGCGCTGCGCTGGTAGAGCTGGCACGACAGGCGGCGCCGGCCGTCGGGTCCGGGCGGGGAGACGTAGAACTGGAACATCGTGTGGCACGGCGGCAGCGCCATGTCGTCGACGTCGGCGACGTTCCAGGCCGAGACGATGAGGCGACGACTGTCGGGGTTGGTCCGGATCTGCTCGATGACCCTGGCGATCTGGTCGAGGTGACGCCCGTCGGGGGTCGGCCAGGACCGCCACTGGTAGCCGTAGATGGGGCCGAGGTCACCCGTGACGGGGTCGGCCCACTCGTCCCAGATGGAGATGCCGCGTTCCTGGAGCCAGCGGACGTTCGTGTCGCCGCGCAGGAACCACAGCAGCTCGCCGATGATCGAGCGCAGGTGCAGCTTCTTCGTCGTCATGGCCGGGAAGCCGTCGGCGAGGTCGAAGCGCATCTGGTGGCCGAAGACGCTGAGCGTCCCGGTGCCCGTCCGGTCGGACTTCTCCTGACCGTGGGTCAGGACGTGGTCGAGGAGGTCGAGGTACTGCCGCACGGTCCGCAGCCTAACCCCGGCCGCCGACCCGCCGCCGTATGCCGTCCCGCCACGCCGCGTGGCCCCGACCGACGCGCTCGCCCCCGCTGTGTGCAGCGACCGGGGCCAGGGTCCCGAAACCTGCACACTGGATCACCGCTCAGGCGCGCACCTGTGGACGGCGGCGAATCGTGACGTCCCGGACTGCGCACCATGGGACGGTGCGCGCAGACCGGGTCCTCGAGCAGACGCCACGGCTCCGGGCGCAGGTCAAGGGCCAGGCCGGCCTCGACACCCGAGGACAGGCCGTCGCGTCGGGCATCGGCGACGAGGCGATCCGTTGGGCTCTCGCCACCGGTCGCTGGACGACCGCCCACCCCGGCGTCTACCTGACCACGCCCGGCCGCGACGACTGGGAGGTCCGGGCCGTCGCGGCCCTGCTCTTCGTCGGTGGGCCGGTCGCCTTGTGCGGACCGAGCGCCGCCTTGGCCTGGGGGCTGGACCGCCGCGAACCGGGGGCGGTTCACGTCATCGTCCCGGCGGGGCGTCGAGCGAGCATCCGTCCCGGCATCGTGGTCCTGAGGTCCAGGCGGTTCGACGAACGGATCGACGGCTTCGCTTGGCCGCACCGCACCACGGTGGAGCACACCGTGCTCGACCTGGGCATGCGAGCACCGCTCGACCGGGTGCTGGCCGTAGCGGCTCGGGCGTGCCAGCAGCGCCTGACGGACGAGGCGCGGCTTGCCGGCGCGCTCGCCGGCCGCTCGGACCAGACGCACCGGGCCTTGCTGCGGGAGTGCCTGGCCGACGTCGGTGAAGGCGCCGAGAGCGCCGCCGAGGTGCGCTACATCCGCGACGTCGAGAGGGCCCATGGGCTGCCGGCCGCGGTCCGCCAGTACGACCTCGGGGACCGTCGCCGGTGCGACAACCTCTACCTCGCCGAGCAGCTCGTCCTCGAAGTGGACGGTCGCCTCGCGCACGAGGGCTGGGGCGCCCGGGTCCGTGACGGCATACGCGATCGGGCATCCGCACGGGTGGGCCGGCTGACCGTGCGGGCATTCTGGACCGACGTGGCTGTCACTCCGTGCGCGCTCGCGGTCGAGGTGGCTGATCTGTTGCGGATCCGAGGGTGGACGGGTTCACCACGCGCCTGCCGCAGGCAGGGATGTGCCGTGGCCCTCGAGGCCGCGGCATGAGTCGCGCTGTGAGCAGGGATCGGTGCCTGGACACCGACTCATGCACACGGGGTCGCTGCGGAGACTCAGGCGGCGGGTCAGGCGTCGTAGTCGAGGCTGACCTCGTCGGTGACCGGGTGGCTCTGGCAGGCGAGGACGATGCCGGCCGCGACCTCCTCGGGCTCCAGGGCGTAGTTGCGGTCCATCCGCACCTCTCCCGACACGAGCCGCGCGCGGCAGGTGCCGCACACTCCCCCGGTGCACGAGTAGGGCGCGTCGGGCCGGGCCCGCAACGTCGCGTCGAGGATCGTCTCCTCGCGGCTCGGCATGGGGATGACCGTGGTGCGCCCGTCGAGGTTGACCGTGACGGTGGCCTCGGGCGGCGCGCCGGCGTCGACGACGACCTTGCGCTTCGGCTCGGTGCCGTCGTCGACGTGGAAGATCTCGTGGTGGATGTGCCGGCTGTCGACGCCGCGGCCGGTGAGCAGCGCCTCGGCGCCGGTCACCATGCCGAAGGGCCCGCAGAGGTACCACTCATCGACCGACCCGACGGGCAGCAGCGAGTCGAAGATCGCCGTGAGCCGCTCGGTGTCGAGGCGGCCGTGGAAGAGCTCGACGTCCTGGGCCTCGCGGGACAGCACGTTGACGAGGTGGAAGCGTCCCGGGAAGCGGTTCTTGAGGTCCTCGAGCTCCTCGAGGAACATGATCGAGCTGGTCCGCCGGTTGCCGAAGAGCAGCGTCGCGCGCGACCCGGGCTCCTCCTCGAGGGCGCTCGTCAGGAGCGACAGCACGGGCGTGATGCCGGACCCCGCCGCGATGGCGACGTGATGGCGTATGCCGTCCGGCCGGGTCGCGCAGGTGAAGGATCCCTGGGGGGTCATGACCTCGACGACGTCGCCCGCGGACAGGCCGTCGTTGAGCCAGCCCGACATCCGGCCGTCCGGCACGCGGGCGGCCGCGACCCGGAGCCGGCGTCCTGCGGGGTCGGCTCGGCGGGACTGGCAGATCGAGTAGGACTGGCGCACGTCCTCGCCGCGGATGGTGGCGCGGAGCGTCAGGTGCTGCCCGGGCTCGAAGGCGAACTCGTCGACGAGGTCCTCGGGCACCGAGAAGGTGACGGCGACGGCGTCGTCGGTCAGCCGCTCGACCGAGGCGACCGTGAGAGGGTGGAAGCGGGCCCGGTGGCGCACTGACGCGCCGTTCGGCGTGGTCGAGGGCGAGTCGGCCGTGGCCGGGGTGGTTACGTCGGTCATTCAGATGGCCTTGAACTCGTCGAAGGGCTCGAGGCACGCGTTGCACCGGCGCAGGGCCTTGCAGGCGGTCGAGCCGAAGTGGGCGATCTCGGTGGTGTCGGTGGACCCGCAGAGCGGGCAGGTGACGACGTGACGGCTCAGGGTCACGGCGACGGGTGCGCCGGGCTCCCCCGCCGGCACGGGGCCGGGGGGCGCGATCCCGAAGCGCTGCAGGGCGGCTCGTCCGTCGTCGCTCATCCAGTCGGTCGTCCACGCCGGCGACAGCTGCGTGCGCACGTCGGCGGCATACCCCTGGCGGCCGGCCTCGAAGACGATCCGCGACGCGATGGCCTCCATGGCCGGGCACCCGCTGTAGGTCGGGGTGATGGTCACGGTGACGGTGTGTGCCGCCTCGTCGACGGCGACGTCGCGCAGGATGCCCAGGTCGGCGATGCTGATGACCGGGACCTCGGGGTCGGGGATGCGTGAGATTGCCTGTGCGACAAGAGACTCCACTGCCAAGACGATCACCACGTCGCGCCGGGGTGGGACCTGGCGATGTGCTGCATCTCGGCGAGGAGGTAGCCCATCGGGCGTGAGTGGATGCCGGCGCGGCCACCGCGCGAGCGCCACCGGGAGCCCTCGGGGAGGGTCAGCGTGGCCTGCTCGACGACGCGGACGACGCGGGCCTCCACCCGGTCGCGCAGGCTCGAGGGCAGCACCCCGGCGCCGCGGTCAGCGGCGAGCACCGAGGCCCCGTCGTCGTCGAAGAGCTCTGCGACGTAGGGCAGCACGCGGTCCAGGGCCGACTGCATGCGGCGGTGCGACTCGTCCGTGCCGTCGCCGAGGCGCACGACCCACAGCGACGCGTGGTCGAGGTGGTAGCGGACCTCCTTGAGCGCCTTGCCGGCGACGCCCGCGACGACGTCGTCGCCCGAGCCGGTCAGGGCGGTGTGCAGCTCGACCTGGTAGGCGGAGAACCACAGCAACCGGGCCATCTCGTCGGCGAAGTCGCCCCGCTCCTGCTCGACGAGGTGGACGTTGTGCCAGTCCCGCTCGTCGCGCTGCATGGCGAAGTCGTCCTCGCCGCGGCCGGTCCCGTCGATCGAGCCGATGTAGGGGTAGAGGCCGCGCGCCTGTCCGAGGAGGTCGAGCGCGATGTTGCCGAGCGCCATGTCCTCCTCGATCTGCGGTGCGTTGGTCATCCACTCGCCGAGGCGCTGGGCGTAGACCATCGCGTCGTCGGCGAGGCCCACCAGGTAGCCGGCATACGGCTTGGTGCCGGGTCCGGGTCCGGTGTTCTCGGCGGCGCCGGGGAGGGACTCACGCCGCGCCGACTCCGAGGCAGAGGACACCGCGCCCGTGACGGGCTCGGTGACCGGCCTGCCGGCAGTGTCCGGGTCGATGTCGGCGTGGGTGCCGGCCGCGGGAGAGCTGGGTGAGGTGGTCACAGGTACTCGACATCCTCGGGCACGTCGTAGAAGGTCGGGTGCCGGTAGATCTTGTCGCCGGCCGGGTCGAAGAACGAGTCCTTCTCCGACGGGCTGCTCGCGGTGACGTCGTCGGCCTTGACCACCCAGATCGACACGCCCTCCTGGCGGCGGGTGTAGACGTCGCGCGCGTTGCGCAGGGCCAGCTCCGCGTCGGGCGCGTGCAGCGAGCCGACGTGCACGTGGGACAGACCGCGCTTGCCGCGGACGAAGACCTCCCAGAGCGGCCAGCTGCGCTCGGTCGCTCCCTCGGGTGCGTCGGTCACGCGGCACTCTCCTTCTCGTTCTCTCGGGTGGCCTGCTTGGCGGCATACGCGTTGGCGGCCTCGCGGACCCAGGCGCCGTCGTCGTGGGCGCGCCGGCGGTGCTCGATGCGCTCGGCGTTGCAGGGGCCGTCACCGCGCAGCACCTGCCAGAACTCGTCCCAGTCGATCTCGCCGAAGTCGTAGTGGCCGCGCTCCTCGTTCCAGCGCAGCTGCGGGTCGGGCAGCACGATGCCGAGCTTCTCGGCCTGCGGCACCATCATGTCGACGAACTTCTGGCGCAGGTCGTCGTTGCTGACCCGCTTGATGCCCCAGGCCATCGACTGCTCGGTGTGACCTCCCTTGGCGGCCTCTCCGGTGTCGGGCGGCCCGAACATCGCGAGCGCGGGCCACCACCAGCGGTCCGCGGCGTCCTGGGCCATGGCGCGCTGCCCCTCGGTGCCCCGCATGAGGTTCCAGAGGATCTCGAAGCCCTGCCGCTGGTGGAAGGACTCCTCCTTGCACACGCGGATCATGGCGCGGGCGTAGGGCCCGTAGGAGCACCGGCAGAGCGGCACCTGGTTCATGATCGCGGCGCCGTCGACGAGCCAGCCGATGGCCCCGCAGTCGGCCCACGTCAGGGTCGGGTAGTTGAAGATCGAGGAGTACTTCTGCTTGCCGTCGTGCAGCCGGTCGAGCAGCTCCTGCCGGTCGATGCCGAGGGTCTCGGCGGCCGAGTAGAGGTAGAGCCCGTGGCCGGCCTCGTCTTGCACCTTGGCGATGAGGATGGCCTTGCGACGCAGCGACGGGGCACGGGTGATCCAGTTGCCCTCGGGCTGCATGCCGATGATCTCGGAGTGCGCGTGCTGGGCGATCTGGCGGATCAGCGTCTCGCGGTACGTGTCGGGCATCGCGTCCCGCGGCTCGATGCGCTGGTCGGCGGCGATGAGGGCGTCGAAGTCGGACCCGATCGCCTCACGCTGGTCCTCGTGCGCCGTGGCCGCGTCGTACGCGCCGGTCTCGGCGGCGTTCAGCGGTTCGTTCGGGTCGATGACGTCGTTGCCATACATGAGTCCAGTATGCGAGATGGGGCCGGGGGCGTCCAAAGCCGGGGTGGACCAGGGCGGGTCGAGAGCGACCGGGGTGGACGACCGGGCCGCTCACGCCTGAGAGGATGCCGGGGTGGCACACGAGCACTCGAACGGACACCAGCACGACCACGGGCACGACCACCAGCACGAGCGCGGCCCCGTCGCCGACGCGTCGGTCCGGGTCGCCCGCGCCTCGGACGCCCCCGCCGTCGGGCTCGTGCAGGCCGTCGTCTTCCGGGAGGCGTATGCCGCCACGCTCGCGCCCGAGGTCATCGCGACGTTCGAGCCGCGGGCCTTCGCGAACGCCTGGCGCGCGACGCTCGAGGGCGAGCAGTCCCGCGACGGCGTGCTCCTCGTCGCCTGCGCCGGCGAGCAGGTGGTCGGGTTCGCCGCGGTCGGCGCCTCCGACGACGCCGACGCCGAGCCCGGCACGGCCGAGCTGCTCGTGCTCGGCGTGCACCCCGACGCGCGCCGCCAGGGGCACGGCTCACGGCTGCTGCACGCCGTCGTCGACACGACCCGGGGCCGCGGCCGCTCCGAGCTCGCCGCCTGGGTGCTGGCGAGCGACGACGCCACCCGAGGCTTCCTCACCGCAGCCGGGATGGTGGCCGACGGCGCGCACCGCGAGCGTGTGGTCTCGCAGGACGGCGCCACGACCGGCGAGATCCGCCTGTCGGCGGCCGTCGTCGACGGCGAGGACGGCACTCCGGGCCAGGGCGGCGAGGACACGGAGCCGGTGTGACCGCGGCCGCAGAATCCGGCACGGCTGATCCAGCTGACCCGGGGGCACGACGTGCCGTCGTGCGGCAGGCGCTCTCGGTGGGCGTCGCGACCGGCGCCTACGGCCTCAGCTTCGGGGCGCTCGCGGTCGCTGCCGGTCTGGACACGTGGCAGGCGATGGCGCTGTCGCTGCTGATGTTCACCGGCGGGTCGCAGTTCGCGTTCGTCGGCATCATCGCGAACGGGCTGCACGCGGCGCCCGCGGCGATCGCGGCGTCCTCGATGCTCGGCATCCGCAACGGGCTCTATGCCCTAGAGCTGACGCACCTGCTCGGGGCGCGCGGGCCGCGCCGGGTCGCCGCGGCCCACCTGACCATCGACGAGTCGACGGCCGTGGCGGTGGCCCAGGACGACGCGCGCACCTCCCGCCTCGGCTTCTGGGTCACGGGACTGACCGTCTTCGTCCTGTGGAACCTCACCACGCTCGTCGGCACCGTCCTCGGCTCACACATCGGCGACCCCCGCACCTACGGTCTCGACGCCGCGGCCTGTGCGGCGTTCACCGCCCTGCTGTGGCCGCGGCTGCGCGACCGGGACGCGGTCGCCATCGCCGTCCTGGGCGCCGTCGTGGCGATCGTGCTGTCACCGACGATGCCGCCCGGCATACCCGTCGTCGCGGCGGCAGCCGCCTCGCTGCTGGCCTGGCGGACGCCGAGGAGGGAGGCACCGTGAGCCTGTGGACCTCGCTGCTGCTGGCGGCCGGGATCGCCTTCGCGCTCAAGCTCGCCGGTCACCTCGTGCCGGCCCACCTGCTCGACGGCCCCCGGGTGCGCCGCGTCACCGCGGCCCTGCCCGTCGCCCTGCTGGCCGCGCTCGTCGCCACGCAGGCCTTCACCGTCAGGGGTGGGGCGTTCGTGCTCGACGCCCGGGCCGCGGCCGTCGGTGTCGCGGTCGTCGCGCTCGCCCTCCGCGCTCCGTTCATCGTCGTCGTCGTGCTCGGGGCGGCCACCGCGGCGCTGCTGCGGGCGATGGGCTGGGGCTGAGCCGTGGCCGACGCCGCCGACGTCCGTCGCCTCGCCCTGGCCCTGCCCGGGGTCGAGGAGATCGCCAGCGACGGCTTCGACTTCCGGGTGGGCAACAAGGGCTTCGTCTGGTCCTGGCCTGAGCGGCGTCCCGGGCAGCGACGGGTCATCCGCACCGACATCGCGGTGCTCTACGTCGGCGACGAGGCCGAGAAGCAGGCGCTCGTGCTCGGCGAGCCGGACCTCTTCTTCACGACGCCCGCCTACGACGGTGCCCCGCTCGTCATGCTGCGCCTCGAGCAGGTCGACGTCGGACGGCTCGACGAGCTCGTCACCGACGCCTGGCGCATGCGCGCGCCGGACGAGCTGCTCGGCCCCTGAGCCGGCTCAGGCGTGCGCGTCGCAGACGGGCTGGAGCGGACGCCCGGGCAGCTCCTCGCGGTTGTGCAGGCGGCTCGTCGGTGCGCCGCAGACGTGACAGGCCGCGAGGTGCACGGCCTCGTCGGAGAACCCCACCGCCATCCGCTCGTCGAAGACGTAGAGGTGACCCTCCCAGAGACCGCGGTCGCCCCGCTCCCCGCCATAGCGCACGATGCCGCCGTCGAGCTGGTAGACCTCCTCGAAGCCGCGTGAGCGCATGAGGCTCGTCAGCACCTCGCACCGGATGCCGCCGGTGCAGTAGGTGACGACCGGGCGCCCCTTCAGCTCGTCCCAGCGGCCCGCGTCGAGCTCGCGCACGAAGTCGGCCGTGTGGCCGATGTCGGGGACGACGGCGCCGCGGAAGCGGCCCACCTGCGCCTCGACGGCGTTGCGGCCGTCGAAGAGCACGACCTCGTCACCGCGCTCGGCGACGAGGGCGTCGAGCTCGTCGGGACGTAGCCGGGCGCCGCCCCCGACGACCCCGTGCTCGTCGACGACGACCTCGTCGGGCACGCCGAACGAGACGATCTCGTCGCGGACCTTGACCACCAGACGCGGGAAGTCGAGGCTGCGGCCCTCGTCGTCGAGCCCCGTCCCGTCGCTCCACTTCACGTCGATGTCGTGGAAGGAGGCGTACTCGCGGGTCTTGCGGACGTAGGTCTTGAGCACGGTCACGTCGCCGCCGACGGTCGCGTTGATCCCGTGCGGGGACAGCAGGATCCGGCCGCGCAGCCCGAGACCCTCGCAGAGGTCGCGCTGCCACAGGCGGAGCGCGTCAGGGTCGGCGAGCGGCCGGAACGCGTAGAAGAGGACGACCGTGGGGATGGCCATGCGAGGAGCTCGTTCGAGGAGGGGGCCGGTCAGTCGAGACCGAGGTAGTGCTCGAGCCCGACGGTCAGACCTGGGTGGTCGGCGACGGCGCGCACCGCGGCGACGACGCCGGGCATGAAGCTGCCGCGGTCGAACGAGTCGTGGCGCAGGGTGAGCATCTCCCCCGCGTTGCCGAGCAGCACCTCCTGGTGCGCGGTCAGCCCGCGCAGCCGCACCGAGTGCACGGGGATGCCGTCCAGCCGGGCGCCGCGGGCACCGTCCGGGTCGTGGGTCGTGGCGTCGGGCACCGGGTCGCAGCCGGCCTCGGACCGGGCCTTGCCGATCATCGCTGCCGTGCGCGCGGCCGTCCCCGACGGTGCGTCGACCTTGGCGGGGTGGTGCAGCTCGATGACCTCGACGGACTCGAAGAAGGGGGCGGCCTTGGCGGCGAACGCCATCATGAGCAGCGCCCCGATGGCGAAGTTCGGCGCGATGAGCACCCCGACGCCGGCGCCGGACGCTGCCGGCGGCGCCTCGGCGAGCTGGCCCCGTAAGGTCTCGAGCCGAGCCTCGTCCCAGCCCGTCGTGCCGACGACGACGTGGACGCCGCGCTCGACGCAGTGGGCGACGTTGGCGGGCGAGGCTCCCGGCACCGTGAGCTCGACCGCGACGTCGGCTCCGCCCAGGTCGCCGAGGTCGTCCCCGGAGCCGTAGGCACCGACGAGCGACAGGCCCTGGGCGCTCTCGATCGCCCGCACCGCCTCGGAGCCCATCCGGCCGCTGGCGCCGATGACGGCGACCTTGGTGTCACGGGACTGGCTGCGTGTCGTGTCGCTCACCCGGCCACCCTAACGAGGGCGCCCGGCCGCGGGCGCACGCGCACGGCATACGAAACCCGCTCATCACGGCCGAAGACGGTCCCGCGAGGAGCCGCGGTTCCCACCGGACACTCAGGACCGGGCGCGACGATGCGGGTCGTGCCCGTGTTCACCCCGTCGTCCCTGCTCACCGCGTGGACCCCGGCACCGGCCGGGCTGGCCCTCGTGGCGCTCACGGTCGTGCCCTACGCGGTGTGGCTGCGACGTGCCCGCCGCCTCGGGGTGGCGTGGTCGTGGTGGCGCCCGGCCCTCTACCTCGGCCTCGGCGTCGGCACGCTGGCGTATGCCGTGTGCGGACCTCTCGCCGTCTACCGCACCCAGGTCTTCTGGATCGGTGCGCTGCAGGTCGGGGTGCTGGCCTCGCTGACGCCGGTGGGACTCGCGCTCGGCGACCCGGTGCGCCTGCTGCGGGCCACCGCCCCCGAGTCCGGCCACTGGCTGCTTCGGCTGCTCGAGAGCCGTCTCGCCCGGGCTCTGATGTTCCCCGCCGTCAGCACCCTGCTCGCGGTGGGCACGCTGCTGGCCGTCTGCTACACCCCGTGGTTCGACCGCTCGGTGCACTCGGACGCCGTCGCCGCCGTGCTCTACGTCGTCCTGCTCGGCTCGGGCCTGCTCTTCGTGCTGCCGCTGCTCGTCGAGGAGCTGCTGCCGCACTGGGCCACGCCACCCGTACGCGCCTTCCTCGCCTTCGGTGACGGCCTGCTCGACGCGATCCCCGGCATCCTCGTCATGACGTCGTCGACCTTGCTGACGCCCCACTTCCCCGGCTTCTCGACGGCCGTGAGCGGCATCGACCCTGTGCTCGACCAGAAGCTCGGCGGCGGGGCGCTGCTCGCGGTCGCCGAGTCGGTCGGGCTGCCGGTCATCGGGGCCGTCTTCATGGAGTGGGTGCGCAGCGACGAGCGCGAGGCACGGGCCATCGACGCCCAGCTCGAGGCCGAGCAGGTCGGCCGGCGCGACGGAGCCGACAGTGGCCTTGACGATCAACCCGGCTTCGGGCGTCCGGAGCCGTCGAGGCCCGTCGGAGCCGAGGGCGAGCCGGACGTCGACACGCAGCCCGCCTCGTCGGGCCTGTGGTGGGAGACGGACCCTCGCCTGTCGGGGCGGTTCGGACCCCGCGACTGACGCGGCGCCGCTCCCGTCAGACCCGTCCGACCGGCGCGGCCGGTCCGACAGCCCACCCGGGCCCCAGCGTCGACCACTCCGCCTGCCGTCGAGGCTGGGCGTCCGGAGACGGCGAACGGCCCGCCACCCCAGTGGGGTGACGGGCCGTTCGCGTGATCCGGGACCGGTCAGGCGTCAGCGGACTCCGTGGCCGGCGCGTCGGCCTCGGCGGCCGAGTCACCGTTGTCGCCCTCCGGGAGGACCGCCGCGAGGCTGAGCTTGCCGCGCGGGTCGATCTCCTTGAGCTCGACCTGGATCTTCTGGCCGATCTTGACGACGTCGTCGACGCTGTCGATCCGCTTGCCACCGACGAGCTTGCGCACCTCGGAGATGTGCAGCAGACCGTCCTTGCCGGGCAGCAGCGAGACGAACGCACCGAAGGTGGTCGTCTTGACGACGGTGCCGAGGAAGCGCTCGCCGACCTCGGGCATCGTCGGGTTCGCGATGGCGTTGATCGCCGCGCGAGCCGCCTCGGCCGAGGGGCCGTCGACCGCACCGATGAACACGGTGCCGTCGTCCTCGATGGAGATGTCGGCGCCCGTGTCGTCCTGGATCTGGTTGATCATCTTGCCCTTCGGGCCGATGACCTCACCGATCTTGTCGACGGGGACCTTCACCGTGATGATGCGCGGCGCGTACGGGCTCATCTCGTCGGGCACGTCGATGGCCTCGGCCATGACGTCGAGGATGTGCAGACGCGCGTCGCGGGCCTGGGTCAGCGCGCCGGCGAGGACCGACGCGGGGATGCCGTCGAGCTTCGTGTCGAGCTGGATGGCCGTGACGAACTCCTTGGTGCCGGCGACCTTGAAGTCCATGTCGCCGAAGGCGTCCTCGGCACCGAGGATGTCGGTGAGCGCGGCGTACTGCGTCTCACCGTCGACGGTGTCGGACACGAGGCCCATCGCGATGCCGGCGACCGGGGCGCGCAGCGGCACACCGGCGTTGAGCAGCGACAGGGTCGAGGCACAGACCGAACCCATGGACGTCGAGCCGTTGGAACCGAGGGCCTCGGACACCTGACGGATGGCGTACGGGAACTCCTCGCGCGTCGGCAGGACCGGCATGAGCGCACGCTCGGCCAGGGCGCCGTGACCGATCTCGCGGCGCTTCGGCGAACCGACGCGGCCGGTCTCACCGGTGCTGTAGGGCGGGAAGTTGTAGTTGTGCATGTAGCGCTTGCGCGTGACGGGGCTCAGCGTGTCGAGCTGCTGCTCCATCTTGAGCATGTTGAGCGTGGTGACACCCATGATCTGGGTTTCGCCGCGCTCGAAGATCGCCGAGCCGTGCACGCGCGGCAGGACCTCGACCTCGGCGCCGAGGGCGCGGATGTCGGCGAGGCCACGGCCGTCGATGCGGACCTTGTCGCGCAGGATGCGCTGGCGGATGAGCTTCTTCTGCACGGAGCGGAAGGCGGCCGAGACCTCCTTGTCACGCCCCTCGAACTGCTCGGCGAGCTGGCCCTTGACGGCGGCCTTGATCTCGTCGAGGCGCTCCTCGCGCTCCTGCTTGCCGGCGATCGTCAGCGCAGCGGTCGTGTCGGCCTCGACGGCGGACTCGACGGCGGCGTAGACGTCGTCCTGGTAGTCGAGGAAGATCGGGAAGTCCTGGACCGGCTTGGCGGCCTCGGCAGCGAGCTGGGCCTGGGCCTCGCAGAGCTGCTTGATGAACTTCTTGGAGGCCTCGAGGCCCTCGGCCACGACCTCCTCGGTCGGCGCCTGCTTGCCCTCGTTCTTGACGAGGTCCCACGTCGACTCGGTGGACTCGGCCTCGACCATCATGATCGCGACGTCGTCGCTGCCGTCGGTGTGCTTGACGACACGACCGGCGACGACCATGTCGAAGACCGAGCGCTCGATGTCGGAGAAGTTCGGGAAGGCGACCCACTGGCCGTCGATGAGCGAGACGCGCACGCCACCGATGGGGCCCGAGAACGGGAGGCCGGAGATCTGCGTCGAGGCGCTGGCCGCGTTGATGGCGAGCACGTCGTACTGGTGGTCGGGGTTCAGCGAGAACACCGAGATGATGACCTGGACCTCGTTGCGCAGACCCTTCTTGAAGGTCGGGCGCAGCGGGCGGTCGATCAGGCGGCAGGTGAGGATGGCCTCGGTGGACGGGCGGCCCTCACGGCGGAAGAAGCTGCCGGGGATCTTGCCGATGGCGTACATGCGCTCTTCGACGTCGACCGTCAGCGGGAAGAAGTCGAACTGGTCCTTGGGGGACTTGCCCGCGGACGTCGTCGACAGGAGCATCGTGTCGTCGTCGAGGTAGGCCGTGACGGCGCCCCCGGCCTGACGGGCGAGGCGGCCGGTCTCGAACCGGACCGTGCGGGTGCCGAAGCTGCCGTTGTCGATGACGGCCTCGGCGAAGGTGATGTCTGGACCCTCCATGTGGGCCCTCGCTTTCTTTTTCTCATGTGCCGCGCACATCGTCGTTGTGTGCGTGGTTGCTTCTTCGGGCCGGGTGGCCCTGGTGCGGTCCGACGGACGTCGGGCGCCTGCACCTACGACGAAAGGCGGTCTCCGCAGGACGCGGTGACCGCCTTTCGTCACGAGCTCATCGACGCAGGCCGAGTCGCTTGATCAGCGAACGGTAGCGCTCGATGTCGGTCGCCTCGAGGTAGCGCAGCATGCGCTTGCGGCGGCCGACCAGCAGGAGGAGACCACGACGGCTGTGGTGGTCGTGCTTGTGGGCCCGAGCGTGCTCGGTCAGGTCCTTGATGCGCTGCGTCAGCATCGCGATCTGGACCTCGGGAGAGCCGGTGTCGCCCTCGACCGTGGCGTACTCGGTCATGATCTGCTTCTTCACGTCAGCGTCCAAAGGCATGGATGAACCGACTCCTTCTCATCTCGTTGCGCGGTGCTCCGGGGCATGTCCACCCGGGCGCTATCGATCCGCGGCCGAACTACGGCGTCTCCCAGCCTAACAGCGGGGTTCGTGCGCCCCTAATCGAGCCGGCGGCCCGTCCGGCCGCCCATCAACGGGGCTGCGTCACCGTGCGTGACCGTTTCGTGACCGGGAGGACGTTTGGGGACCTCCACGGGCTGGGTACGACATGTACTGCTCGGGGAATCCATCTTGAAGGAGCTAAGCGACACCATGATCGTTCTCGGACTCATCTTGCTGATCATCGGACTTCTGGTGAAGTCCCTCAGCATCCTTGTGACCATCGGCGCCATCATCCTGGTCATCGGCATCGTGCTCTTCGTGCTCGGCGCGACGGGTCGCGCCATCGGCGGCCGCAAGCACTGGTACTGATCGGTCGCTGCCACCGGCAACAACCAGACGCCCCCGCGGTCTCCGCGGGGGCGTCTTGCCGTTCCGGCGCAACCGCTGACACGGCGCGCACCGCGCACACGGCGCCCCAGGACGAGGTATGCCGTCCGCTCGACTCGAGCGGACGGCATACCTCGTGTGGTCTCCGGGGTGTCCCGGGGTGTCAGAGGTTGATCATGTGCCCCGCGATGCCCTCGATGGCTTCCTTCATCGCCTCGCTCAGCGTCGGGTGGGCGAAGACGTTGCGGGCCACCTCGTCGGCGGTGAGGTCCCACTGCTGGGCCAGCGTGAGGGCGGGCAGCAGCTCGGTCACCTCGGGACCGACCATGTGGGCGCCGAGCAGCTCGTTGTGCTCCGCGTCGGCCACGATCTTGACGAAGCCGACGCCCTCGGCCATGCCGCGCGCCTTGCCGTTGGCCGAGAAGGGGAAGCTGGCCGTCTTGACGTCGTAGCCCTTCTCCTTGGCCTGCGCCTCGGTGTAGCCGAACGAGGCGATCTGCGGCTGGCAGAACGTCGCCCGCGGGATCATGTCGAAGTTGAGCTCCATCGTCTCGGCGTCCGCGATGGTCTCGGCAGCGACGACGCCCATGGCCTCGGCGGTGTGCGCGAGCATGAGCTTCGCAGTGACGTCGCCGATGGCGAAGACGTTGGGCACGCTCGTGCGACCGCGACCGTCGACCGCGATGGCGCCCCGCTCGGTCATCTGCACGCCCAGGGACTCGAGGCCGTAGCCCTCGGTGCGCGGGGCGAAGCCGAAGGCGGCGAGGAACTTGTCCGCCTCGAGGACGGTCTCGTCTCCCCCGGCAGCCGGGGCCACCGTGACGCGGACGCCGGAGCCGGTGTCCTCGACGTTCTTGACGGCCGTCGACAGCAGGACCTTGACGCCGAGCTTCTTGTACTGGCGGAAGATCTCCTTGGACACGTCCGGGTCCTCGGTCGGGACCATGCGGTCGAGGAACTCGACGATCGTGACGTCGACGCCGAAGTTCTTCATGACGTAGGCGAACTCGACGCCGATGGCGCCCGAGCCGCCGATGATGATCGACGACGGCAGCTCGGCGTCGAGGATCTGCTCCTCGTAGGTGACGACGTTGTCGCTGACCTCCATGCCGGGCAGCATCCGGACCGTGGCGCCGGTGGCGATGATGAGGTGGTCGAAGGTGACCGAGCGCTTCGAGCCGTCACCCTGCTCGACGTCGAGCGACGTGGCGGAGGTGATGGTGCCCCAGCCGTCGATCTCCTCGATCTTGTTCTTCTTCATCAGGTAGTGGACGCCCTTGGCGCTGGCGTCGGCCACGGACCGGCTGCGGGCGTGCGTCGGACCGTAGGACATCGTGGCGTCGCCCTCGATGCCGAACGTCTTCTTCTCGTGCGTGATGATGTGGGCGATCTCCGCGTTGCGCAGGAGCGCCTTGCTGGGGATGCAGCCGACGTTGAGGCAGACGCCTCCCCAGTACTGCTTCTCGACGACCGCAACCTTCTTGCCGAGCTGCGACGCGCGGATCGCCGCGACGTAGCCACCAGGTCCGGCACCGAGCACAACGAGATCGAAATCAGCCATGCCCACACCCTATCCGTGCGCGAGCGCGCGCCGAGACGGCGTCCGGCACCACATCACGATCTGCACAGAACCGGCCAATTGCTGTGTCGCAGACCACATCGCGGGGCGCCGCAAGAGTAAGTTTCCGCGACGCACGGCCGAACAATCCGGCCCGACCAACGGAGGTCACCCGAGTGAGCACCACTCCGCACCGCCACGAGGCGCCACCGGCGAACAAGGGCCTGCTGGTCCTCGCCGGAGTGCTCCTCGCCATCCCGATCATCGCCCTGCTCCTCGTCGGCACCTACGCCAAGGACGAGCCACGCCTCGGGGGCTTCCCCTTCTTCATCTGGTACCAGTTCCTCTGGGTCATCCTCTGCTCGATCCTCACCTACTCGGCGTACCGGATCGTGCTCAAGGCGCGCCCGCACGTGCCGATGAACCCCGAGGGTGACTCCTACCTCGACGACGACCTGTCCCCCCGGGACCGAGAGGACGGCACCCGATGACCGCCGGCACCCTGGCGATCGCCCCCGCCGCCAACACCGGCGGCGTCAACGGCGTCGCCCTCACCGTGCTCATCTTCTTCTTCGTCGTCGTCGCGGCGGCCGGCTTCTGGGCCGCGCGCTGGCGTCGCCCGGCGAGCATGGAGAGCCTCGAGGAGTGGGGCCTCGGCGGACGGTCCTTCGGCACGTGGATCACGTGGTTCCTGCTCGGCGGAGACCTCTACACGGCCTACACCTTCGTCGCCGTCCCGGCCGCCATGTGGGCCTTCGGCGCCGTCAACGGCTTCTTCGCCGTGCCCTACACGATCATCCTCTACCCCATCATCTTCATCTTCATGTCGCGCCTGTGGTCGGTCTCGCACCGCCACGGCTACGTCACGCCCGCCGACTTCGTCCACGGCCGCTCCGGCTCGCGCGGCCTCTCGCTGGCCGTTGCGGTCACCGGCTTCCTCGCGACGATGCCGTACATCGCCCTGCAGCTCGTCGGCATCCAGGCCGTCCTCGAGGTCGCGGGCGTCGGCGGTGGCGGCAACTGGGTCGCCAAGGACCTGCCGCTCTTCATCGCCTTCCTCGTCCTGGCGCTCTACACCTACACCTCGGGGCTGCGGGCGCCGGCGATCATCGCCTTCGTCAAGGACATCCTCATCTACATCGTCATCATCGTCGCGGTCATCTACCTGCCCTCGAAGGTGGGCGGCTGGGGCCACGTCTTCGACGCCGCCGAGCACAAGATGAAGACGACGACCAACGCCGCCACCGGCAAGCCCAACGTCTTCATCCCGGGGGCCGGCGCCTACTGGGCCTACGCGACGCTGGCACTGGGCTCGGCCATGGCGCTGTTCATGTACCCCCACTCGGTCACGGCCACGCTGTCGGCCAAAAGCCGCAACACGATCCGCAAGAACGCCTCGATCCTGCCGGCATACTCCTTCCTGCTCGGCCTGCTGGCCCTGCTCGGCTGGGTCGCGATCGCCGCCGGCACCAAGCCGGTCGGTCTCGACGGCAAGGTCAACGGCCAGCTCGTCATCCCGCAGCTCTTCGAGGACATGTTCCCGTCGTGGTTCGCGGGGGTCGCCTTCGCGGCCATCGCGATCGGTGCGCTCGTGCCGGCCGCGATCATGTCGATCGCCGCGGCCAACACGTTCACGCGCAACATCTACAAGGCGTGGATCAAGCCGGACGCGACGGTGCAGCAGGAGGCGAAGGTCAGCAAGATCACCTCGCTCGTCGTCAAGGGCTTCGCGCTGATCTTCGTGCTGACCCTCGACAAGAGCAACGCGATCAACTTCCAGCTCCTCGGCGGCATCTGGATCCTCCAGACGTTCCCGGCGCTGGTGTTCTACCTCTACACGCGCTGGTTCCACCGCTGGGCCCTGCTCGTGGGCTGGGCCGTCGGCATGGTCTACGGCACGCTCGCCGCCTACAACGTGACCAACAAGGCGACCGGCGCCCCGTTCGCCGGGTCCGTGGCCAGCATCCCGGTCATCGGGCAGCTCGGCTACATCGCGGTGACGGCGTTCGCGATCAACGTCATCGTGGCCGCGGTCCTCACCCTGGTCCTGCGCGCCGCCAAGGCGCCGGAGGGCAAGGACGAGACGATCCCCGCGGACTACTTCGCCGACGCGGGTGACCCGCGGGTCGAGAAGCTCGCCGTGGGTCCGCACGAGACGACGCCGTCCGCCTAGGTCGCGTCACCGAGCAGGTATGCCGCAGGGCCGGGTCCGCGAGGACCCGGCCCTGCGCGCGTCCCCGGCCCCTCCCCCCGGTCGCCCTCGAGTGGCCCCGCAACCTCACCTGCCCCACCCCTGCCCGCTCTCCCCCGTCGAGTGGCCCCGCAACCCCACCTGCCCCATCCGCTCCTGTGACGACGGGGCCACTCGACGGCGAGCGGCGGTCGGTGGGTGTGACGACGGGGCCACTCGAGCGGGATGTCCCCGGGGCGGCGGGTCAGAGGTCGCGGGGGCGCTCGGGCGGGAGGGCCGCGATGGCCTGGTCGACGTCGAGGCCGGTGACCTGCAGCAGGTCGACGATCGTCGAGCGCACCTGCGCCAGCACGGTCTCGGTGGCGAGGCTCGAGGTGCGGGGCACCGAGGCCGTGGCCGTCGCGACCGCGAGCAGGGCAGGCCGCCCGATCTCGGGGGACGCGTTCTCGGACAGGGCTCGTCCGATGACGTCCGTGGCCTCGGCCAGCTCGAGCAGCAGCGTCTCGTAGCCCGGGGGCAGGGCCTCACCGCGTCCGACGGCGACGGTGACGCGGCGCACGAGCACCCGGGTGCTGCGCATCGCCCGGTCGAGGGGCTCGACGAGGTCGACCATCTTGCGCACCCCCGGCCGGTGGTGCCGCTTGAACGGTGACGACGTGATGACCGAGAGGCCCTCGTCGGCGGCCGACCGGAGCTCACGCAGCAGCGACTCGGTGCCGCGGGCCGACGCGAGCACCTCGGCGGCGCCCTCGACGTCGCCGTCACGGGCGCTGGCGGCCGCGCGGCGCAGCAGCTCGCCGATCTTGCGCACGGCCTCGGCCGCGGCCACGCGTGGGCGGCGCAAGGGCGCCTGCGGGACGACGGTCGCCGCGACGAGGGCGATGCCGCCCCCGATGAGGGCGTCCGTCCAGCGCCCGAAGGCCTGACCGGGGCTCGCGACGAGAGCCGCGATGACGATGCCCTGGACGGCCGACTGCGTGACGATGACGGCGCTGCCGTCGAGGAGGGTCGCCAGCGCCATGGAGACGAGGACGACGGCGGAGATCTGCCACGGACCGCTGCCGGCGACGTGGACGAAGACGTCGGCCGTGAAGACGCCGACGGCCACGCCGATGGCGACCTCGAAGACCCGGCGCAGCCGCTGGCCGTAGGACATCCCGAGGCAGACGACCGCCACGATCGGGGCGAAGAAGGGCGAGGGGTGGCGGAACACGTCGGTCGCCACCCACCAGGCCACGCCCGCGGCCACCGCGCACTGGACGATCAGGAACATCCGCGAGCGCAGGCGGCCCAGCCGCGTGCGCACGCTGAGGCGGCTGCGGTCCCAGGCACGGTCGAGCGCCTCGACGACCGGGGCGTCGCTCCTCAGGTAGTCGTCCACGAAGGCACCTCTCGGTCGGGTGCCGCCCGGGGCGTGCGGCACGTCGTGGTGGGAGTCGTGCAGGGGTGCTGCGGGCGGTCGTTCTCGTCGGGCCGGTCAGAGACCCAGGGCAAGGATCGCATCGAAGATCTGTCGCACGGCAGGGGCCGCCACCTTCGAGCCCGAGCCGCCCTGCCCGACGACGACCACGACGGCGTACTTCGGCTTGGTCGTGGGGCCGTAGCCGGCGAACCACGCGGTCGCCTGCTTGCCGAACACCTCGCCCGTCCCGGTCTTGCCGGCCACGGGGTAGCGGCCCTGCGGGAAGCCCTTGAAGGCCGTGCCCGCCGAGCCGCCGGGACGCGTGACGTCGCCGAGGGCAGAGCGGACGTATGCCGCGACGTCGGCCCGCAGGGGCACGGTGCCCACGCGCTTCGGCGGGATCACCGTGGTGCCGGCCGGCGACCTGTAGGCGGCTGCCACCTGGGGCTGCCACAGCGTGCCACCGTTGGCGATCGCGGCGTAGACCCCGGCCATCTGCAGGATCGTCACCGCGGTGTCGCCTTGGCCGATGGAGAAGTTCACGGCGTCGCCGGCGCGGTACTGGTAGCCGGTCGTGCAGTTCTCGGCGGCGAGCCGCTTGAGGTAGTCGGCCCGGGCGCGGTCGGTGCGTGCCACCTCCGGGTAGCCGGTGGCCGCCCGCTTGCACGACTCGGTCCTCGTCGCCAGCCAGTACTGCTCCTTCCACGCGCGGTCCGGAACGCGGCCGGCGGCCTCACCGGGCACGTCGATCCCGGTGCGCTGCCCGAGCCCGAACGCCTTGGCCATCGACACGAACGGGTCGGGGGCGGTCACGGGCGCGGCGAGACCGCCCTGGGCGAGCCACGCGGCATACGCGAGACGGTAGAAGACGGTGTCGCACGAGATGACGAGGGTCTTGTGCAGGTCGATCGGTCCGAAGCCGCGGGACTCGTAGTTGTTGAAGACGTGCCCGCCGACCGAGACGTTCGCCGAGCAGTCGTAGGTGCCCTTGAGATCGGCTCCGGCGTTGACGGCCGCGGGCACCGAGATCACCTTGAACGTCGACGCGGGCGGGAAGGTCTCGGCGGTGAGCCGCGAGCGCAGCGGGGTGCCCGACCGTTCGTCGTCGAGCCGTGCGAGGTCGGCGCTGGTGATGCCGCCGGCGAAGACGGACGGGTCGTAGGAGGGGTAGCTCGCTGCCGCGACCACGGCGCCGTTCGTCACGTCGACCACGACGGCGGCGCCGGTGTCGGCCCGCAGCTTCTGCGCGCGCGCCGAGGCGACGGCGCGGGCGAGGGCGGCCTCGGTGCGCGCCTGGAGGCGGGCGTCGAGGTGGGTGACCACGTCGCTTCCGGGCACCGGCGCCGTCGACCCGACGGTGCCCGTGACGATGCCACGCGGGTCGATCGAGACCACCGTCGCACCGTTGGTGCCGCGGAGGACCGCGTCGTACTGCGCCTCGAGACCCGAGCGGCCGACGACGTCCTCGGCACCGATGCGGCCCCCGCTCCGGGTGACCTCTTCGGCGTCGGCCCGGGCGACCCAGCCGAGCAGGTGTGGCGCCAGGGCCCCGTCGGGGTGCGGGTAGGAGCGCACCGGCTCGGCGGCGACCCCCACGCCCGGGAACTTCTCCGGCTGCTCGAGCAGGGTCAGCGCCCGGCGCGCGTCGACCCCCGACGCGACGGGGATGGGCACGTACGGCGAGCCGTTGAAGCACGCCGGCGCGGCAGGTGCACCTACGGTGCCGCACAGCATCGTCTTGCCCCACAGGCGGTCGAAGGGCAGGCCGAGGGCGGCGGCGACCCGGGTGACGAGGTCGCGGCCTCCGTCCGCGGCGTCGACGAGCACCGAGCGCTGCACGGTGACGACCGTCTCGAAGGCGTTGTCGACGAAGGGCGCTCCCGTGCGGTCGAGGATGCGGCCACGCAGCGCCTGCTCGGTGACCGTCCGCGTGTTGAAGGTGACGGCGGCCCGGGCGAGCTCCGGTCCCTGGACGAGCTGGAGCTGACCGAGACGGCCGAGCAGCAGGCCGAAGAGCGTGACGAGCAGGACGAGGACCACCCCGGCGACACCGACCCGCCGACGCGTGCGACGCCGGGGACGCACCCTCATCCGAGCCTCCGCCGCACCAGCGCCCGGTCGAGCGCGAGGAAGACCGGCAGCACGAGACCCCCGACCACCACCGTCACGAGCAGCCGCGAGAGCCCGTCGACGACCTCCACGCTCCCGTCGGCGAGCACGGCGGAGCCCAGACCCGCCACGAGCACAACGGCCGCGGCCGCCAGCAGCGCGGCCGGCGCCCGGAGGCGGGACCGCGACGAGGTGCGCCGGAAGAGGCCCGCGACGAGGCCGGCGACCATCATCACGAGCGCCGTGAGCCCGAGCGGGACCCCGGTCGGCGGCACGAGCTCGACGACCCAGCCGGCGAGCAGCCCGACGAGGGCGCCGTGGACGGGTCCCCGGAGCACCGCGGTCGCGACGACCCCGACGAGAACGAGGTCGGGCACCCAGCGCGGCGGGACGCCGAGTCGCGGCAGCAGGGTCGCCACGACGAGCGCGGCGACGAGCACGTATGCCGTCCGCAGCACCCCCAGCAGCGTCGGCCTCATCGCGCGCTCCCCGGTGCCGGCGTGGTCGACCGGACCGCGGGCCTGGGGCTGGTGCGCGCCGTCGGCACGAGGACCGCGACGACGTCGATGGCGTCCGGGTCGATCGCTGGGCGCACCGTGGCGCTGCGCGCGCGCTGCCCCCGGTCGGGGTCGACCGAGGTCACGGTCCCGACGACGAGGCCGGCGGCATACGGCGTCTCGTCGACGCTGCCGAGGGTGCGTACGACGTCGCCGACGACGGGGGTGGACGGGACGACCAGCTCGAGGCGCAGGGAGCCCCGGGGCCGCGACTCCGAGTCGCCCGGCGTCGGGGCGGAGACGGTGCCGAGCGCCCCGGCCGGCCCCACCCGGACGGCCACGACGGAGTCCGCGCTGCCGAGGACCTGGACATCGCTCGTCCACGGCGACACGGCGACGACGCGCCCGACGAGGCCGTCCGCCGCCACCACCGTCGAGTCGGTCCGGATGCCGTCGCGGGACCCGACGTCGATCGTCACGCTGCGACCACCGAGGGGGCTCAGGTCGGTGGCAACGACCCTCGCCGGGACGAGGGTGCGGCCCGTGGTGGTCGCCGACCCCATCAGGTCCTCGAGACGGCCGAGCTCCTCGAGGCGCTGCTCCTGCTCCCCGGAGAGGGCGCGCAACCTCACGTTCTCGGCCTCGACCCGCGCGAGCTCGTCACGCGGGGCGCCGGACAGGACCCGCTGCACCGGCCCGAGCACGAGCCCTCCGACGCTGCGCACGCCGTCGGCACCCGACCAGCCGGCGAGGTCCGCAACGAGGAGCGCGACGGTCAGCGAGGCGAGGACGACGAGGAGGCGGCGGCGGGCTGCGGGCTGCATACGGCTAGAGGCGGTGGTCCCCGACGAGCACGCGCTCGAGGCTGTCGAAGTCGTCGACGCAGCGGCCGGCGCCCCGGGCCACGGCGCGCAGCGGGTCGTCGGCGACCTGCACCGGCACGCCGAGCTCGTGGCGCATGCGCTCGTCGAGGCCGCGCAGCAGCGCCCCACCCCCGGTCAGGGTGATGCCGCGGTCGAGGATGTCGCCCGCCAGCTCGGGCGGGCAGACGTCGAGGGTGGCCCGGACCAGCTCGATGATCTGGAGCACAGGGCCCTCGATGGCCCGGCGCACCTCGACCGAGCCGACCTGCACGGTCTTCGGCAGGCCGGTCACGAGGTCACGCCCCCGAACGCGCGTCGTCAGCTCCTCGCGCAGCGGGAACACCGAGCCGACCGCGACCTTGATGTCCTCGGCGCTGCGCTCCCCGAGCAGGAGGGAGTACTCGCTCTTGACGTGACTGACCAGGGCCTCGTCGATCTCGTCGCCGGCGATGCGCAGCGAGCTCGACGTGACGATGCCACCGAGGCTGATCACGGCGACGTCGGTCGTGCCGCCCCCGATGTCGACGACCATGCTCGCGGAGGTCTCGTAGACGGGGAGCCCGGCGCCGATGGCGGCCGCCATCGGCTCCTCGATCATGTAGACGCGCCGGGCACCGCACCGGGTGGCGGCGTCCTCGAGGGCGCGCCGCTCGACGCCCGTCACCTCGCTCGGGACGCAGAGCACCATGCGCGGGCGCACGAGCCGCGAGGTGCGCACCTGGTCGATGAACCACCGGAGCATCCGCTCGGTCTCGTCGGCGTCGGAGACGACGCCGTCGCGCAACGGCCGCACGGCCCGGATGGTGCCCGGAGCACGGCCGAGCATCTCCTTGGCCCGGGTGCCGGCGGCGACGAGACGACCCGTGCCGACCTCGACCGCGACGACTGACGGCTCCTCGATGACGACCCCGTGCCCGCGGGCGTGGATCAGGGTGTTGGCGGTGCCGAGGTCGATCGCCAGGTCACGCCCGAGGGGGCGCAGCCGCGGTCGGGAGGTCATGCAGGGATTGTGCCCCGATCAGCCCTCGAGATCGGGGAACCAGATGCCGATCTCGCGTGTGGCGGACTCGTGGGAGTCGGATCCGTGCACGATGTTCTGCTGCACCTTGGTGCCCCAGTCGCGGCCGAGGTCGCCACGGATAGTGCCGGGGGCGGCGTCGGTCGGGTTGGTGGCGCCGGCGAGGCTGCGGAAGCCCTTGACGCTGTCCTGGCCCTCGATGACGACGGCCGTCACGGGGCCCGAGCTCATGAACTCGACGAGGGGCTCGTAGAACGGCTTGCCCTCGTGCTCGGCGTAGTGGGCCGCGAGCTGCTCGCGGGTCGGCGTCAGCACGGAGAGGGCGACCAGCCGGTAGCCCTTCCCCTCGATGCGACGCAGCACCTCACCGGTGAGGCCGCGCTGGAAACCGTCGGGCTTGACGAGGACGAGGGAGCGTTCGGTGGTCACCCGTCCACCCTATCGGCCGTGCCGTCGTCGTCCGCGCCGGCTTCGCTCCCGCCGGCAGCCGCCTCACGGCGGGCCATCTCGGCGTCGACCTTGGCGCCCTTGACGAGGCAGGTGACCCACAGGGCGAGGAAGAAGAGCCCGACGACGAACATCATCGGGACGACGAGGGCGCTGAGGAGGGTGAGGGCCTGCACGACCCAGCCCAGGGTGACGCCCCAGGGCCGGCGCATGAGTCCCGCGGCCACGATGCAGAGCGCTCCGAGGCCCACCCCGACGACGAGGTATGCCGTGCTGGACCCGCTCCCCTGGTCGGTCGCCGCGATCGCCCGTGCCACGAGGGCGCCGAGCAGGATGCAGATGGACTGGCCACCGAGCACCGTCGCGAGCATGCGGAAGGTGAACTTGCCGGTCTGTCCGTAGAAGATGGTCGGGCTCATGGGGTGGTGTCGCCTCGGCTGTCGTGCGGCTGGTGGTGACTGGCAGCGAGCGGCTGCTCAGTAGTGCTGGCTGGTGTCCCAGGTGCGGATGATCGCCTGCGCCTCGGCGGAGCCAGCCCCGGTCGCCTCGGCGTAGAGGGCCATCGCGTCCTCGCGGCGTCCCGCGAGGATCAGCTCGCTGATGCGCGCCCGTCCCTCGTCGGTGAGCCGTCCCGCGGTGTAGGACGCGGCCGCGTCGCGCACGCCGGGACCCTGGCCCGGCACGAACCAGTGGTCCACGGCGCGCTTGGCGTCGGCGAGCGGCGCCCCGGTGGCCTCGCGGTAGATCTTGATGGCGTTGATCTTGTGCCCGGCGCTGATCTCCCGGCTCACCTTGGCGCGGACGGCGTCGGTGAGGCCGACGATCTCGCGGTCGGGGTCCCTGCGGCCCATGACCCGGCCCCAGATGACGACGGCCGCGATGACGATGACGACGATGAGCACGAGCTTCACCAAAGGGGGCATGGGGGCCAGCCTAGATCGGGGTCGAGGGGCGGTCGGGTCAGACGTCGGTGAGGCCGAGCAGCATGCGGACCTCACCGGCGGTGATGACCGAGCCCGTGGCCACGACGCCGCCGCCCATCCCCTCGGCCTCGGCCAGCGTCACGGCCTGCTCCAGGGCGTCTGGCAGGTCCCGGACCACGGTCACGCGGGACTCGCCGAAGAGCTCGACGGCGAGCTTGCCCAGGTCGTCCGGGCGCATCGCGCGCGGTGACGAGCTGCGCGTCACGACGATGTGGTCGAGGGCCGGCTCGAGCACCTCGAGGATGCCGACCGCGTCCTTGTCGGCGACGATGCCGACGAGCCCGACGAGGCGGGTGAAGGCGAAGGCCTCCTCGAGCGCGGCCACGAGCGAACGTGCCCCGTGCGGGTTGTGCGCGGCGTCGACGAGGACCGTCGGTGACCTCCGCACGATCTCCAGCCGGCCCGGCGAGGTCATCGCGGCTGTCGCGGCGCTCAGCACCTCGGGCTCGATGCGCTGCTCGCCCCCGCCGACGAAGGCCTCCACGGCTGCGACGGCGGTCGCGAGGTTACTCGCCTGGTGCGCGCCGTGGAGCGGGAGGAAGAGGTCGGCATACTCCCCCGCGAGGCCGCGGAGGGAGACCTGCTGGCCGCCGATGGCAACCTCACGGGCGAGGACGCCGAAGTCGTTGCCCTCGAACACGATCCGTGCTCCCCCGACCTCCTCCACCCGGTCGAGGAGGACCCGCGCGACATCGTCGTCCTGGACGCCGGAGACGGTCACGGAGTCCGCCTTGATGATGCCGCTCTTCTCCTCCGCGATGGAGACGACGTCGTCGCCGAGCAGGTGGGTGTGGTCGAGGTCGACGGGGGTGACGACGGCGACCTGGGCGTCGATGACGTTGGTCGCGTCCCACGAGCCGCCGAGCCCGACCTCGATGATCGCGACGTCGACGGGCGCGTCGGCGAACGCGGCGTAGGCGAGCGCCACGAGCACCTCGAAGAAGTTCATCCGGCGTCCGCCGGACTCGAGCGAGCGGGCGTCGACGAGCTCGATGAGCGGCGCCACCTCGTCATAGGCGGCGATGAACTTCTCGCGCGGGATCGGCTTGCCCGACAGGGTGATCCGCTCACGGATGTCGTGCAGGTGCGGTGAGGTGAAGCGTCCCGTGGACAGACCGCTCTCACGCAGGATCGTGTCGATCATCCGGCTCGTCGACGTCTTGCCGTTGGTGCCGGTCAGGTGGATCGAGGGGTAGGTCCGCTGCGGGTCGCCGGCGAGCTCCATCACGGCTCGGATGCGGTCGAGCGAGGGGCCGATGTCGTTCTCGGGGGCACGGGCGAGGATCTCCTCCTCGATCTCGCGCATCCGCTTCATCTCCTCGAGGTTGCGCGCCGCCTCCAGGGCGGCGGCGTCGGGACGCCCGCTCATGCCTGCTCACCGTCCTCGAGCTCGCGCGCCATCCACACGCTCTCCGGGAGCCCGGACCCGGGCGTCTCGCGGTGCGTCTCGACGAAACCGTGCTTGTCGTAGAAGCGCGCCGCCTGCTGGTTGCCCTCGAGGTAGGACAGCGTGATGCGCGACTGCTCGCTCTCGCGCGCCCGGTCGACGACGGCGTCCAACAGCCGTGAGCCGATCCCGTGGCCGTGGTGGCCCGGCAGCACGTAGAGCTTCCACAGCACGAACGCGTCGTCCTGCGGGCCGAAGGTCGCGACGCCGACGACGTCGTCGCCCTCGACAGCCACGAGCGTGCGGCCCTTGCGGATCGAGTCGGTGACGACGTCGCTCGTCCACCACTTGGCCAGGCCCATGGCGACGTACTCCGGGCCGGCGATCGGCTCGTAGGTCGCGAGCCACGTGCGGTGACCGACCGACAGGACGCCGGACAGGTCGTCACCGACGGCGCCGCGGATGACGACCCCGTCGGCCGCCAGCGCGACGGTGGCGCCGTCGGCGTCGATCGGGTCGGTCTCGGGGGTGGTGCTCACGTCAGCGCCCTCCAGCTCGTGCTCGCGGTTACCGGCGATCATCGCTTGACCACCAGGATCTTCGCCTCGTGGTTGTCGCCGACGACGACGTCGGTGGCGGTGCCCGGCAGGCCGGCGGGCAGCGCGTGGTCGGGGCCGGCCGCGGCGAACTGGGTCGCGAGCGTCTCGCCGACGATGAGGTCGCGGTGGGTCACCGTCGCCTCGAAGACCTCGGCGCCACCGAGGACGGTGAGGCTGATGCGGTCGCTGACGTGCAGGCCTGAGTCGCGGCGTGCCTGCTGCACGGCACGGACCAGGTCGCGGGCCAGGCCCTCGGAGGCCAGGGCCGGGGTCACCGTCGCGTCGAGCACGACGAAACCACCCGAGGGGAGCATGCCCGTGGCACCCGAGTCACCCTCGCCGGCGACGACGGTCTCGAGGGCGTACTCCCCCTCGACGAGCGCGAGACCACCCGCCGTGACGCTGCCGTCGGCGTCGACGCTCCAGTCACCGGACTTGCTGCCCTTGATGGCGCGCTGGACGTCCTTGCCCAGACGCGGACCGGCCGCGCGGGCGTTGACCGTGAGGCGCTGGCTCACGCCGAAGTCGGACTCGCTCGCCGTGGCGAGGTCGACCAGCGTCAGCGCCTTGACGTTGAGCTCGTCCTGGATGATCGCCCGGAACGGCTCGAGGCTGGCCGGCTCCGGCGCGACGACGGTGAGCTCCGCGAGCGGCAGCCGCGCACGCAGGGCGCGCGCCTTGCGCAGGCTCGAGCCCGTCGAGCAGATCTCGCGGGCGCGGTCCATGGCGACGACCAGCTCGTGGTCGGCCGGCAGGTCCTCGGTCGTCGGGTAGTAGGTGAGGTGCACCGAGCGCTCGCCGGTCAGGCCGCGCCAGATCTCCTCGTTGACGAGCGGCAGCAGCGGTGCCGTCGCGCGCGTCACCGTCTCGAGGGCGGTCCACAGCGTGTCGAAGGCCGCGAGCGACTCCTCGGTCTCACCGCCCCAGAACCGGTCGCGGGAGCGGCGGATGTACCAGTTGGTCAGCACGTCGAGGAAGCCGCGCATGGTGTCGCACGCGGCGGCGATCTCGTAGGTGTCGAGCTGCTCGGTCATGTCGCCGACGAACTCGCGCAGCTTGGCGAGCAGGTAGCGGTCGAGCACGTCCGTCGAGCTCGTCGAGCGCTTGGCCTCGTAGCCCTGGCCGCCCCGGGCCGTGTTGGCGTAGAGCGAGAAGAAGGACCACGCGTTCCACAGCGGGATCATCACCTGCCGCACGCCGTCGCGGATGCCCTGCTCGGTGACGATGAGGTTGCCACCGCGCAGGATCGGGCTGCTCATGAGGAACCAGCGCATGGCGTCGGCGCCGTCGCGGTCGAAGACCTCGGAGACGTCAGGGTAGTTGCGCAGCGACTTGCTCATCTTCTGCCCGTCGGAGCCGAGCACGATGCCGTGGCTGACGCACGTCTTGAAGGCGGGCCGGTCGAAGAGCGCCGTCGCGAGGATGTGCATGGTGTAGAACCAGCCGCGCGTCTGGCCGATGTACTCGACGATGAAGTCGCCCGGGAAGTGGTGCTCGAACCACTCGGCGTTCTCGAAGGGGTAGTGCACCTGGGCGAAGCTCATCGACCCGGAGTCGAACCACACGTCGAGCACGTCCTCGACCCTGCGCATCGTGGACCGCCCCGAGGGGTCGTCGGGGTTCGGCCGCGTCAGGCTGTCGATGAAGGGGCGGTGCAGGTCGGTGACCTCGACGCCGAAGTCACGCTCCAGCTCCTCGAACGAGCCGTAGACGTCGATGCGCGGGAACTCGGGGTTGTCGGACTTCCACACGGGGATCGGGCTGCCCCAGAAGCGGTTTCGCGAGATGGACCAGTCGCGGGCGTTGGCCAGCCACTTGCCGAACTGGCCGTCCTTGATGTGCGAGGGCGTCCACTCGATCTCCTGGTTGAGCTCGAGCATGCGCTCCTTGATCTTCGTGACCTCGACGAACCACGACGAGACGGCCATGTAGATGAGGGGCTCGCGGCAGCGCCAGCAGTGCGGGTAGCTGTGGTCGTAGGTCTCGCGGCGCAGCAGCACCGTGCCGGGCGTGACGGAGCCGGTCTCGCCCTCGCCGCGGGTGGCGGCCTTGAGGTGGTCGATGATGTGCGCGTTCGCGTCGAAGACGTGCATGCCCTCGTAGTCCGTCACGGGCCACAGGAACCGGCCGTCCGCACCGACGGGCACGACGGGCTCGATGCCCGCCGCGTCGGTGACGATCTTGTCCTCCTCACCGAAGGCGCCGGCCGTGTGCACGAGGCCCGTGCCGTCCTCGGTGGTGACGAAGTCGGCCGGGAAGACGTGGTGCGCCCGCTCGTGGCCGCGGTAGTAGGAGAACGGCGGGGTGAACGAACGTCCCAGCAGGTCCGAGCCCTTGAGGCGCTCGACGACGCGCTCGTCGAGCGCGTTGCGGTCGACGTCGGGGCCGAAGAGGTCCTTGGCGTATGCCGCGAGGCGGGCCTCGCCGATGACGTAGCGCTCCGTCGTACCCGTGACGTCGGACTCGACGACGACGTAGTCGATGTCGGGGCCGACCATGATGCCGAGGTTGGCCGGCAGGGTCCACGGCGTCGTCGTCCAGACGAGGGCCAGCTCGCCCGTCTCGAGGCGGAGGCCGATGGTGACGGCAGGGTCCTGACGCATCTTGTAGACGTCGTCGTCCATGCGCAGCTCGTGGTTGGACAGCGGCGTCTGGTCGTTCCAGCAGTACGGCAGCACCCGGAAGCCCTCGTAGACGAGTCCCTTGTCGTGGAGCTGCTTGAACGCCCAGATGACCGACTCCATGTAGTCGGGCTCGAGCGTCTTGTAGTCGTGGTCGAAGTCGACCCAGCGCGCCTGGCGCGTCACGTAGTCGCGCCACTCGCCGGTGTACTTCAGCACCGAGCTGCGGCACGCGTCGTTGAACGTGTCGATCCCGAGCTCGACGATGTCCTGCTTCGTCTTGAGGCCGAGCTGGCGCTGGGCCTCGAGCTCGGCGGGCAGGCCGTGGGTGTCCCAGCCAAAGCGGCGCTCGACGCGCTTGCCGCGCATCGTCTGGTAGCGCGGGACGATGTCCTTGACGTAGCCGGTGAGCAGGTGGCCGTAGTGGGGCAGGCCGTTGGCGAAGGGAGGCCCGTCGTAGAAGACGAACTCGTTGTCGCCGTCCGTGCCGGCGTCGCGGCCCTCGACCGACGCGATGAACGTGCCGTCCTCGGCCCAGTACTTCAGGACCCGCTGCTCGATCTCGGGGAAGCGCGGGTTGGACGGGACGCCGCCGGTCCCGGACTGGTCGGCGTCGTCGTTCGTGGTGACCCGGGGGTAGGTCATGCTCGTGGTCTCCTGCGTTCGCGTCTGTTGGTCACTCGTGCTGGTCACTCGTCCGTGCCACGAGGACGACGTCTCCTGCCGGAGGTTGCCGCGGTACCACCCCGCTTGCCGCACGCTCCCACCCGCTCGGGCAGACGGCATACGGCCGCTCTTGTCGAAGGCTGTGACGGGCCCACCCGTCCGGGTCTAGTGGGAGCTTGCGCCCTGTTCTTCCGGAGGCTCGCCGCTGATGACGGCTCGAACGCCTGTGGGCGTCAGTCTAGCGTGTCGGCGTGCCCGGGCCCCTCCGGCGGACTCCCCTCCTGAGCGCGGTGGATCGCCGGCGCCGGGCGCCGCGGACCCACCGGGTCGACCCGCCCGGCGCGCCGGGGCACGGGACCCGGCCGGGCGTCCCGCCCCACGTTTGGCAGGATGACGTCATGACCGAAGTGGACACGACGGGTGCGTGGCTGAGCCGCGAGGACCTCGACAACGCCCGTGACCGACTGCCGATCCTCTACGTCCACGCGATCCCGGTCCGCGTCGACGACCGCGGTGTCGTGACCGACGTCGGCCTGCTGCTGCGCGCCGACAGCGACGGCGGCATCGGCCAGGAGGTCGTCGGAGGACGGGTGCTCTACCACGAGCGCATCCGCGACGCCCTCGTGCGCCACGTCGAGTCCGACCTCGGCCCGATGGCCCTGCCCCGCATCCCCCTCTCGCCGCAGCCGTTCACGGTCGCCGAGTTCTTCCCGACGCCCGGCGTGACCCCGTTCCACGACCCACGGCAGCACGCCGTCTCGCTGGCCTTCGTCATCGCGGTGAGCGGCGACTGCCGGCCCCAGCAGGACGCACTCGACCTCTCCTGGGTCACCCCGGAGGAGGCGGCCTCGCTCGCGGCCCGCGGCGAGATGCCCGGCTCGCACGGCGTCCTGGTCCGCCAGGCCTTGGCCCACGTCGGTTTCCCCGTCTGAACGGTCACATGGCCATGGGCTCCTGAACACGCAGAGGTCCCGGCCGCTGGCGGCCGGGACCTCCTCGACGGCGTGGCCCGTCAGTTCACGACCGGTTCACGGGAACAGCGTCCCAGGACCCGAGTCGTTGGTGAAGGTGAACTGGGTGTTCTCCGTGCAGACGCTTGCGCGTCCTGTGTGGGCGGTGTCACCCGTCGCGTAGGTGGCGGTCCAGTAGACCGTCGTGTTGCTGTCGACGGCGACCGACGTGTTCGCCGTTCCGACCGTGGTCGTGTGCGTGCCACCGACGCCGGTCTTGGTCTCCTTGTAGAGCAGACCACCGGAGTTCACCGTGTCACCGCCAGCCTGGCAGTTGGCCAGGGTGTCGTAGAGACGGAAGATGACGGTGCCGTTGCTCGGCAGGTTGTTGCCGGCGACCGACGACGTGATCGTCGCCGAGTCGTTCGGGAACGCCTTCTGCGCGGTCGAGATCTCGGTCGGGATCTGGCGGACCACGACGTCTTCCTTCGTGTCCGTGCAGCTGCCGTTGTGCGAGGAGCCGAGCGTGTTCGGAGCGTCTCCCGTGTAGGTGGCCTTCCAGTGGTAGGTCCCGGGTGCGTCCGGCGTGAAGCTCACCGGGCCGTACACCGAGTCACCGCTGACGTTGACCGTCTGCGGGTTCGATCCGGTGCCCGTGGCGACAGTGGTGCAGTCGTCCTTGTAGAGCGTGAACGTGATCGTGCCGCCGGCCTTGCCCCCGGCGGTTGCCGGGTTGATCGACCCGTCGGTGCCGACGCCGCCGCTGCCCTGGTGGTTCGCGGTGTTGCTCAGCGTGGCCGTGTCGGTGACCGCATTGCCGAAGTCGACCGGGCTTGCGCCAGCCTGAGTGTCCAGACCGGACTGCCGCGGAGTGACTGTGAAGCACTCGCCGGTGCTGTCGTCCTTCGAGGCGGGCACTCCGGCCGTGGAATCACCTGAGAACTCGGCCCGCCAGCAGTAACGCCCGACCTCGGTGATGCTCGCAGCCGTCGATGGATACGTGCCGCCGGTTGTGATGGCTTGCGTGGTGCCGATCTGGTCACCCCCGGTGGTGCAGCTGCCGGTGGCGTCGAGCGCCGTCGGGCCACAGATGAAGAACTTCAGCGTGGCACTGAAGGTCTGGATGCCGGTGACCGTGATGAGGGCGCTGTCGGTGACCGAGAGAGTGCCCGATGCCGGGATCTCTTGGGTGGTCACGTTCGGTGTCGTCACCGTGGTCGAGGTGCACTCGCCGAGGTTGCCCAGCGAGTAGTCGAACAGCGTCGCGGTCAGGGACTGCGACGAGCGCGTGTCGCCCGTGAAGGTGTTGAAGCACTTGCCGCCGAGGTTGTTCGCCGTCAGGTCCAGGCCGCCTTCGTAGAACTCGGCGATGCGCAGGCTGTGTCCGACGCCGTCCTTGAAGTTGGCCGTGGGCCAAGGCGTGGTGATGGTGCCGGTGTTGACCGTGGCGCAGCCGGTGTCGCCAGCGGCCGTGGTCTTGCAGTCCACGCCGTGCGCGACCGGCGTGGTGCCGAGCGTGCCGTTGGCGCCACCGTTCCAGCGGTAGACGTCGACGGTGCTGACCGCTCCACCATTGGTGAAGGCCGAGACGATGAGCAGGTCTCCGTCGCGGTGCTGGCCGGAGAAGGTTGCCGTGCTGCCGTTGTCGTTGCACGCAACCTGGTCCTGCAGGAACCAGAAGGCGACGTTGGCGTCGCCACTGTTGGTGTTGCGCTCGAGCGCGAAGTAGAGCAGCTGGTGGCCGTTGGGCGCCGTGTACGCGGTTGCGTACGAGTTCATCACGTCGATCTTGCTGTTGACGTTGTTGGACGCGGTGCACTGCCAGCCGCTGATCGGCAGGGTGTCCTTGCTGCCCGTGGTGTATGTGGTCGCGTCACTGGTGTTGAAGGAGCCGTTCGCGTTGGTGTTGAAGTCCTTGCTGAACACCGATGCCGTGTAACCGCTCGGCAAGGCCAGCTCGTTGCCGGTGGAACCGAACAGGGTGCTCCAGTCAATCGCCTGGGTCGTGCCACCGACGTTGGTCGTCGTCGAGGCCGACACGTCGCCGTCGAGCTGGAACGTCTCGTCATGCACGGCGAACGCCGCGGGCACGTTGCCGGCCACCACCATCGCCGCCGCCACGCCCAAGCTGGCGACCACGGCCTTGACGGTGCGTAGCCGCGAGTTCTTCTGCATTTTGCTCATGGATCTACCCTTCGGGGAAACAGAGCGAGAAATGGTGCGGCTACCGCGAAGTTGCCCAGCCGCGAGTCAGCCCCCGAGCCCTGATGCAGTGCGCCGGGCCCCCTCACCCGTCGCCAGCCTGACGCCCCCCCGGTGACGTCGGGTGCACGCACGTCGTCGGGCTTCGTGCCGTCCGGAAGTGTCTCGGTGACGGCGTGGCCACGGCCGCGAACATCCAGATCCGATGGTAGGGATGGAGCTGGCTCGATGCAGGAGAATAAGAAATTCGGGGCTACGTTTTTGAACCTCCGATAGACAATTGGACTGTTGTCGTGACGGCGACCGATTTCAGGGCCTATGTCACTCCTTTCGTGCCCATGCCGTACCCAGGGCGAGGAGGGCGGGAATATCGGATGTGCCTGCTGTCGAACGGGATTCACATCTTTCCACGCCTGCAGATGCGACCACTCGTGTGAAATCTCCGCCCCTATAGGGCTGCGTCGCGATGTGGAACCATGGTTTGCTTTGCCGGAAACCGGACCCATGACCACGCGCTGGCTCAATGCCGTACGCCTGCCTCGAGAAACAAACGGACAGATTGAATTCGCGACTTGAAGATTCGCGACTTGAATTCGTGAGGATGTCGGTTTTGGGAGTTCCCCCGCAATCAGTTCGCGGCTACCTTGACAAGAGGCAGTGCAGGGGGCAAGGAAGGCGCTGAGCGCGACGGTCCGTCGCAGATGATGCCGACCAGCGGGAGCACGAGCCCAACACGGTGACGAGTCAGGGGCAGGAACGTACTCGGAACCGAACGCGATCGCTCGGGGGTTAGGTCGAACAACCACAGGGCAGACGCGCCTCGGCGACGAGCGCTGTGGGGGCGCGCCCCCACCGGTGCGGCGCCGCAAACAGGGACAGGCCTGCTCAGAAGTTTCATTTTCCAGCAGGGAGAGACCATGCGCCACACGCGTTATCTTCGTGTCCTTGTCGCCGTGCTCGCGGCGGCTTTGGTCACCATCGGCTTTGCCGGCTCGGCCTCGGCAGCCAGCCCGCACTATGTCCAGGGTCCGTCCGTCTCGACATCGGGCAACAGCCTCGTAGTCTCGTGGAAGGCGGCAGGCCTCGGCAACACCGCGACGGCCGACTTCTCGCTCACCGGCACCGTCACGGCTGTCGCCCAGTGCTACACGCGGAGCGGCAACCCGGTCAACGGAGTGCCGAAGAGCGACACGACGAACGTGAACGCCACAGGGACGTTCCCGGTCCGCAACGGCCAGGTGACCGGCTCCTTCACCGTGTCTCCGCTCACGACCCTCACGTGCACCGGCAGCCAGCAGGTGCGGATCCTCTCGGTCACCTATGACCTGTACCTGAACGGTGCTGGCCTGCCGGAGGTCCACCTGACGTCGTGACGTCTCGCACGGCACAACAGAAGTGAACGCCAACCGGCGTGCTGGGCGGTGGGCTCCATCGGATCCCACCGTTCGGCACTGTCATGAGGGCCAGACGCGACGACTGTCCCGCACGGCTCGAGCAGCTCGGTCAGTGCTGGTGCTCGAGGAGGTCCTGGCGGCCGGAGCCGAGCACGGTGAGCGGCAGGAGCGTCTTGCCCGTGGGCCCGATCTCGATCTCGGTGCCCATCTGGGGGCACACGCCGCAGTCGAAGCACGGGGTCCAGCGGCAGTCGTCGACCTCGGTCTCGTCGAGCGAGTCCTGCCAGTCCTCCCACAGCCAGTCCTTGTCGAGACCCGAGTCGAGGTGGTCCCAGGGCAGCACCTCGGACTCGCCGCGCTCACGCGTGGTGTACCAGGCGAGGTCGACCGGGACGTCGGCGAAGGCCTCGTCGGCGCACCGCATCCACCGCTCGTAGGAGAAGTGCTCGCTCCAGCCGTCGAAGCGACCGCCGTCGCGCCACACGGCCTCGATGACCTTGCCGACGCGGCGGTCACCGCGCGAGAGCAGTCCCTCGACGATGCCGGGCTGGCCGTCGTGGTAACGGAACCCGATGGAGCTGCCGTAGCGCTTGTCGGCGCGGATCGCCTCACGGAGCTTGAGCAGCCGGGCGTCAGTCTCCTCGACCCCGAGCTGCGAGGCCCACTGGAACGGCGTGTGCGGCTTGGGCACGAAGCCACCGATCGAGACGGTGCAGCGGATGTCGCGCCGGCCCGACACCTGGCGGCCGGTCTCGATGACCTTCTTGGCGAGCTCGGCGATCTGGAGCACGTCCTCGTCGGTCTCGGTCGGCAGGCCGCACATGAAGTAGAGCTTCACCTGGCGCCAGCCGGCGCCGTAGGCCGCGGCGACGGTCTTGATGAGGTCCTCCTCGGACACCATCTTGTTGATCACCTTGCGGATGCGCTCCGAGCCACCCTCGGGCGCGAAGGTCAGGCCGGAGCGGCGACCGTTGCGGGTCAGCTCGTTGGCGAGGTCGATGTTGAAGGCGTCGACGCGCGTCGACGGCAGCGACAGGCCGGTCTGGGTGCCCTCGTAGCGGTCGGCGAGACCCTTGGCGAGGTCGGCGATCTCGGTGTGGTCGGCCGAGCTGAGCGAGAGCAGCCCCACCTCCTCGAAACCCGTCGCGGCCAGGCCGCGCTCGACCATCTCGCCGATGCCGGTGATCGACCGCTCGCGCACCGGACGGGTGATCATGCCCGCCTGGCAGAAGCGGCAGCCACGGGTGCAGCCGCGGAAGATCTCGACCGACATGCGCTCGTGCACCGACTCGGCGAGCGGCACGAGCGGCTGCTTCGGGTAGGGCCACGCGTCGAGGTCCATGACCGTGTGCTTGGACACCCGCCACGGCACCCCGGGGGCGTCGGCGCTCGGCGCGACCCGCTGGATGCGCCCGTCGGGCAGGTAGGACACGTCGTAGAACGCCGGCACGTAGACGCCGCCGGTGCGGGCCAGGCGCAGCAGCACCTCGCGTCGTCCACCGGGACGGCCCTGGGCCTTCCACTCCCCCACGATGTCGGTGACGGTCAGCACGGCCTGCTCGCCGTCGCCGACGATGGCCGCGTCGATGAACGACGCGATCGGCTCGGGGTTGAAGGCCGCGTGCCCGCCGGCGATGACGATGGGGTCGTCGACGTCGCGGTCGACCGAGTGCAGCGGGATGCCGGCGAGGTCGAGCGCCGTCAGCATGTTCGTGTAGCCGAGCTCGGTCGAGAAGCTGAGGCCGAAGAGGTCGAAGTCGCGCACCGAACGGTGCCCGTCGACGGTGAACTGCGGAAGGCCCGCCTCGCGCAGCTGCGCCTCCATGTCGGGCCACACGGCATACGTGCGCTCCGCAAGGGCGTCGGCCCGCTCGTTGAGGACTTCGTAGAGGATCATGACGCCCTGGTTGGGGACGCCGACCTCGTATGCGTCGGGGTACATCAGCGCCCAACGCGTGGTCAGCTCCTCGCCGTCGGGGCCGTGGCCGCCGACGTGCCAGTCCTTGACCGTCGAGTTGAGCTCGCCGCCGACGTACTGGATGGGCTTGTTGACCCGCTCCAGCAGGGGCTCGAGGGCGTTGAACAGTGACTCACCGGGCATTGGACCATCGTACGTGCGGCCGCCGGACGTGCGAAAACACCGCAGACCGCACCGGGTCGGCGAAGCCCCGGACACGCACCGGGGACGGTCCTAGTCTGGGCCTGAGGAGGCAAGGGTGGCGACGGTGCCAACGGCGATCCACGTGGAGGTGCTCCCCGCGCGTCTGGGTGACTGCCTCCTCGTCGAGTGCCCCCGCCCCGGCGGCCCGACGTGGCGCATGCTCGTCGACGGTGGACCGCCCGACACCTGGCCGCTGCTCGAGGCCCGACTGCGCCGCCTCGACCCCGCCGACCGGCACATCGACGTCGCGGTCATCACCCACATCGACAACGACCACATCGGGGGCATGATCCCCTTCCTCGCGAGCGACCTCGCCACGGACGTCGGTGACTTCTGGTTCAACGGCCGTACGCACCTGTCCCCGACCGCCCCCGGGCGGACACGCAGCATCGAGCAGGGCGAGAGTCTCGTCACCGCCCTGCTCGGACCGCTCGGCACCTCGAAGTCCGGCACGCCCGGCGTGCAGGCCCCCGGCCACGCCCTCCCGTGGAACGTCGCCTTCGGCGGCGGACCCGTCGAGACCGGCGCTCCCGCTGGTCCCGCTGGTCCCGCTGCTCAGGGGACGATCGGCGCAAGCGTCACGGTCACGGTTCCCGACGGCCCCACGATCACGGTGCTATCCCCCACGCCCGGCGGGCTCGCCAAGCTCGCGGCCACGTGGTCCGCGACCCTCCACACCGCGCTGCAGCCACGCGACCGTGGCCTCGCACCGCCGGTCGACGTGCTCGGACCGCTCGACGACCTCCCCCACCTCGCCGGCGAGCGGACGCCCGCGGACTCGTCCGTGCCCAACGGCAGCAGCATCGCGCTGCTCCTCGAGCACCGCGGCGCAAGCATCGTCCTCGGGGCCGACGCCTACGGCGACGTGCTCGCCGCAGGCCTCCACGGCGTGGCCAGGGCGCGCGGGCAGCAGAACCTGCCCGTCGACGCGGTCAAGCTCCCCCACCACGGGAGCCAGGCCAACGTCGTGGCTGCCCTTCTCGCGGCCGCGCCGGCATCGCACTACCTCGTCTCGACCAACGGCGACGTCTTCCACCACCCCGACGACCCTGCCATCGCCCGGGTCGTCGTCGACGCACCCGCGGGACCGACGCTGCGCTTCAACTACCGCACCGCACGCACGCAGCGGTGGGCCGACCCGGCGGTGATGCGGGCGCACGGGCACCAGGTCGTCTTCCCCGACCCGGCCCAGGCCGACGCCGGCGCCGTCCTCGACCTCCCCGCACGGACCTGAGAGGAAGCAGGTCCAGCGCGCGTCACGCCTGGACCGACGAGTTATGCGAGCGCAGCGAGCGAGCCGAGGAAGGAAGGCGTGACGACGAGGCGCGCCGAACACGGCGAGCGGAGCGAGCCAGATAATTCAGTACATGGCGTCGAGCTCGGCGCGGTGCTTCTCCGTCACGGCCTTGCGGCGCAGCTTCATGCTCGGCGTGAGGTCGCCGCCCTCGACGGTGAGGTCCTGGTCGAGGATCGTGAACTTCTTGATCGTCTCCCAGCGGTTGAGCCCGTCGTTGAGCTGGTCGACGTAGCGCTGCACGAGAGCCCGGGCCTGGGGCGAGGCCACGACCTCGGCGTACGGCTTGCCGCCCAGCCCCACCGTGGGCGCCCAGCCGGCCATGGCGTCGGGGTCGAGCGTCACGAGCGCCGTCGCGTAGTTGTGACCGGCGCCGTGCACGAGGAACTGGCTGACGAACGGGCACAGGCCCTTGAAGCGCGCCTCGATCTCCGCCGGCGCGATGTACTTGCCGCCCGAGGTCTTGAAGACGTCCTTCTTGCGGTCGGTGACGTAGAGGAAGCCGCGCTCGTCGATGCGGCCGATGTCGCCGGTGTGGAACCAGCCGTCGTCGGTCAGCACCTCGGCCGTCGCCTCGGGGTTGTTGTGGTAGCCGCGCATGACGCCCGGCCCCTTGACGAGGATCTCGCCGTCCTCCTCGGCGATGCGCACCTCGGTGCCCGGCAGGGGCCAGCCGACGGAGCCGTACTGGTAGGAGCCGTGGTCGGGGGCGTTGACCGTCGTGCCGGACGAGGTCTCGGTCAGCCCGTAGCCCTCCTGGACGAGCAGGCCGACCGACCCGAACCACCGGGCGACCTCGGCGTTGAGGGGCGCCGACCCGCTGATCATGAAGCGGACCCGTCCGCCGAAGCGCTCCTGCACCTTGTGCAGCACGAGCTTGGTCGCGAGGCCGTGGCGCCGCTGCAGCCCGGACGAGGGCTGCTCGCCGCGGGCCTGGACGTCGCGCATCTCGCCACCGACCTTGAGGGCCCAGTCGATGAGCCGCTTCTTGACGCCCGTCTCGCCGGCGAACATCAGCGCGATGCGCCCGTGGGCCTTCTCGAAGATGCGGGGCGGCCCGGCCATGAAGGTCGGCTTGATGACCGCCATGTTCTCGACGATCTTGTCGACGCGGCCGTCGACGGCCGTCGGGAAGCCGATCTGCAGTCCGGTCGCGACGAGCATCTTGCCGAAGACGTGCGACAGGGGCAGCCAGAGGAACTGCAGGTCGTCCTTGGTGAAGGTGCCGATGGCGTCGATGACGGCACCTTCGTAGACGACGCTGTCCTGGACGAGCCGCACGCCCTTGGGGCGGCCGGTCGTGCCCGAGGTGTAGATGACGACGGCGAGCGACTCAGGACCGAGCTGGTCGACGCGCGAGTCGACGATGTCGGGCGTCGCCGCGAGCCACTCGCGGCCCCGCTCGGCGAGCTGGTCGGTCGTGATGACCCAGCCGTCGTCGCTGCCGGGACCCGTGAGGGCGATGACCTGGCGCACCCCGGGCACCTCGGAGCGCACGTGCTGGAGCTTGGCGACCTGCTCCTCGTTCTCGGCGAACACGATGCCGCTGCCGGAGTCGGCGAGGATGTAGGCGACGTCCTCGGCGATCGTCGTCGGGTAGACGGTCGTGGTCGCGCCCCCGGCGCAGATGACGGCGAGGTCGGCGAGGATCCACTCGACGCGCGTCGTCGACGCGATGGCGACGCGGTCCTCGAGCTGGACCCCGAGGCTGATGAGCCCGGCAGCCCACTGCTCGACGATCTCGTGCGTCTGCGCCCAGCTGAGGGTCGTCAGCTCGCTCGAGTCGTCGGCGAAGTAGAGGTAGGCGGGTGCCTCGGGCGTGGCCCGGACCCGGCTGCGGAAGAGCGCGCCCACACTGGGTGCGCGGCCGTCGAGGACGTTCTGGTCGACGGTCCGGTCGGCAAGGGCCTGGAGAGGCATGTGGACTCCTTCGTCACTTCGGGCCTGCCCGTCATCGGCGTCTGCGGGCGCCCGCCATGCCGGGATGATGTCAACAATCGCCTCTCCAGTCACGCATTGTCGACCTTCCTCATCGAAACGTGACCGCCGGGTAACCCGCGGTGCCGACGGCAACCGCACCGCGGATCAGGCTGTCGGCGACACGATCCGGTGGCGACGCCCCTGGGCGGACACCGACGCGACGTTGCCGACCAGCCCGATCGCGACCCACGAGGCGATGAGGGAGGAGCCTCCGCTCGAGACGAACGGCAGCGGCAGCCCGGTCACCGGCATGAGCCCGAGGTTCATCCCGACGTTCTCGAAGGCCTGCACGCCCAGCCACACGGCCACACCGGTCGCGACGAGACGGCCGAACGCGTCGGCCCGGCGCGCCACGACGATGCAGCGCACGACGATGAACCCGATGAGCAGCACGACGCCGGCGGCCCCGAGGAAACCGAGCTCCTCCCCCGCGACCGAGAAGACGAAGTCGGTCTCCTGGAACGGGATGAAGCCGCCCTGGGTCTGGCGACCCTCGAACAGGCCCTGGCCGCCCAGACCGCCCGACCCGATCGCGATGCGCACCTGACGGGTCTGGTAGCCGATGCCCTGCGGATCGAGCGTCGGGTCGAGGAAGGCCCGCAGCCGGTTGCGCTGGTAGCCCGAGAGCACCGGGGTGAGGAAGGCCGCCGCCACGGCGCCGGCGCCCGCCACGAGCACCGCCGCCGTCCAGAGCCAGGGGGCGCCCGCCGCCGCAATGATGACGACCGACATCGCCACGAGCACGAGCGCCGAGCCGAGGTCGGGCTGGGCCAGGACGAGCAGCACGGGTATGCCGGCCACGACCCACGCGAGCACGACGTCGCGGTGCCGCTGGCGCAGCCCCCGCTCGGCTCGCTCGGCGAGGAGCATCGCGAGACCGACCGCGAGGGCCACCTTCATGAACTCCGAGGGCTGCAGGCTCGTCCCCCCGGGGAGCCGGATCCACGAGCGGGACCCGTTGACGGTCGAGCCGAGCGGAGAGACGACGGCGGCGAGGCCGAGGACGGCGAGCACGTAGACGACCGGGGCGACGGCCCGCACGGTGCGCACGTCGAGCCGGGTGACGGCGGCCGCGCAGCCGACGCCGATGGCCAGGGCGACGAGCTGCTTGAGCGCCGCCGACCCGCCGGCCGAGGAGCGGGTGGCCGACCAGACGAGCACCACCCCGACGAGGGAGAGCCCGAGAGCCCCGATGAGCAGGCCGAGGTCGTTCTGCAGCCACGTCGACGTGACCCGACGAAGGCTCCCGCGCCCGCCCGGCGGCAACCCGCTGCGGGCGGGCCGCGGAGCCGGCCGCGGAGCCGGCCGCGCTAGGACGGGACGATCGCCGAGAGGATCTCGCGACACCGGGCCACGTCCTGCGCCATCTGCTCGACGAGCGAGTCGATCGTCTCGAACCGCAGGGTCGGTCGCAGGTGCGAGACGAACTCCACCGCGACGCGCTCGCCGTAGAGGTCGAGGTCGGTGCGGTCGAGGACGTAGGCCTCGACCCGGCGCTGGTGCCCGTCGAACGTCGGGTTGGTCCCGACGGAGACGGCTGCCGGCAGCGTGCGGTCGGGAGCGCCCTCGGCGAGGTCGAGGCGGACGAGCCACCCGGCATACACCCCGTCGGCGGGCACGAGGCCCTCGTGGTCCTGCGAGAGGTTGGCCGTCGGGTAGCCGAGCTCGCGGCCGCGGTGGTCGCCGTGCACCACGGTGCCGGTGACGCGGTGGGGGCGCCCGAGGATCTGGGTGGCGTGGTCGACGTTGCCGCCGAGGAGCTCGGCCCGCAGCTGCGTGGAGCTCCAGCGGGCGCCCTCGGTGGCGCCCTCGCCGATGTCGTCGAGCGCGACGACGTCGAAGCCGTGCGCCCCGCCGAGCTCGCGGAGGGTGTCGACGTCACCCGAGTTGCGCACGCCGAAACGTGTGTCCTTGCCGACGACGACGGCGCACGCGCCGAGGGCGTCGACGAAGGTGCCGCGGACGAACTCCTCGGGCGTCTGCTGGGCGAACTCCGGCGTGAACTCGAGGACGAGCACGGCGTTGAGGCCGACGGCCTCGAGAGCGTCGAGGCGCTGCTCCAGGGACATGACGGCAGCGGGGGCGCGGTCGGGGTAGAGGACCGCGATCGGGTGCGGCTCGAAGGTCACCGCGACCGGGAGGGCGTCGCGGTCGGCGGCCTCGCGCACGACGCGCGTCAGGACCTCGCGGTGCCCACGGTGCACCCCGTCGAAGTTGCCGAGGGTGACGACGGTGGGCCCGAGGTCGGCCGGGATGTCGTCGAGTCCGTACCAGCGCTGCACGGCGCCCACTGTAGTGGCCGCCCCCGACCGGGTGTCCGAGGGCCCGGGCCGCGACATCAGGAGCCGGCCCCGGCGGCGGCGAAGACGACCTTGGCACGTGCCGTGTCGCGGGTCTCGTCGAGCACCGCCACGAGCCGTCCGTCGGGGTCGATGGCCGCGACCGCGTCGCTGCCACGCACGGCGCTCGGGATGCGCTGGCCGTAACCGAGCGCCATGGCCTCCGCGGCCGAGATCTCGTGCACGGGCAGCTGCGCGCGGGCCGCCTCGGCGATCGGGAGCAGGGGTATGCCGTCCGGCCCGTCGCTCTCGGACGTGGCCGTGAGCGCCTCGAGCGAGACGGCATCCCCGATCCCGAACCGGCCGACTCGCGTGCGGCGCAGCGCCGTGAGGTGACCCCCGACACCGAGCGCGGACCCGAGGTCACGGGCGAGGGCGCGCACGTACGTGCCCGACGAGACGTCGACCTCGACGTCGACGTCCACGACGTCGATCGGCGGACCGACCTCGGGCGTCGCGGATGCCGGGCGCACGGAGAGCACCTCGAAACGGCTCACCGTCACGGGGCGGGCCGGCAGGTCGACCTCGTCACCCTGGCGGACGCGCGTGTAGCTGCGCACGCCCTTGACCTTGATGGCGCTGACGGAGCTGGGGACCTGCTCGATGTCACCCGTCAGCGCGGCGACGGCGGCCGGTAGGGCCGCCTCGAGCGCCGGCACGTCATCCACACCGAGCGCCTGGGTCATCTCACCCTCGGCGTCGTCGGTGAGGGTGGCCACCCCGAGACGGATCGTCGCGGCATACGACTTGTCGCAGCCGACCAGGAAGGTCAGCAGCTTGGTGCCCCGCTCGACGCCGAGCACGAGCACGCCGGTGGCCATGGGGTCCAGCGTGCCGGCATGGCCGACGCGACGGGTCCCGCAGAGCCGGCGGGCCCGTGCGACGACGTCGTGGCTCGTCCAGCCGGCCGGCTTGTCGACGACGAGCAGGCCTCCCGAGCGGTCGGTCATCGTGCGTCGACGTCCGCGTCCACCCCGGCATCGGTGAGGTCGTCGTCGCCCTGGTCGCCGTTCTCGTCGGCCTCGGACCGGTCGACGGGCTTGCGGTACGGGTCGGCGTCGCCGGCTGGCTTGGCGTTGGCGGCCGCCCGGGCCAGCTCCTCGTCACGGGCGCGGGTCTGTGCCACGAGGTCCTCGAGGTGCGCGGCGCCCTCGGGGAGCGCGTCGGCGAAGAACTCGATCGAGGGCGTCAGCCGGATGCCGATGCCCTTGCCGACGGCCGAGCGGATGCGGCCCTTGTTGGCCTCGAGGACGGCGGCCGTGGCCTCGCGCTCCTCGTTGCTGCCGAAGACGGTGTAGAAGACGGACGCCTGCTGCAGGTCACCCGTGACACGTGCGTCGGTGATGGTGACGAAACCGAGTCGTTCGTCCTTGAGCCGGAACTCGAGGTACTCGGCGACGATGACCTTGATCCGGTCGGCGATCTTGCGGGCGCGGGCGGGGTCAGCCATGGCTACCTCTGCTTTCGTGTGTCGTGCGGCCGGACCGGTCGAGCCGGGCCGGCGTGGTGTTCACCCTAGTAGCGGGCCGGGGACACGCTGCATTCCCCGGGCCGTGCGGCGCAGGCCGGGTGGTCCTGCGAACGGCGACGGCACCGACCCCCGTGGGGGCCGGCGCCGTCGACGAGCCGTGCTCAGGCGCGCGGCTTCTCGCGCATCTCGTAGGTGGCGATGAGGTCACCGAGCTGCAGGTCGTTGTACGACCCGAGGTTGATACCGCACTCGAAGCCGTCGCGGACCTCCGTGACGTCGTCCTTGAAGCGGCGCAGACCGGCCACCTCGACGTTCTCGGACACCACGACACCGTTGCGGGTGATGCGGGCCTTCGAGCCACGCTTGATCTCGCCGCTGCGCACGATCGAGCCGGCGATGTTGCCGAACTTGCTCGAACGGAAGATCTCGCGGATCTCCGCCGTGCCGAGCTCGACCTCCTCGAACTCCGGCTTGAGCATGCCCTTGAGCGCCGCCTCGACCTCGTCGATGGCCTGGTAGATCACCGAGTAGTAGCGGATCTCGACGCCCTCGCGCTCGGCGTAGTCGGCGTTCTGGCCCTCGGCCCGAACGTTGTAGCCGATGATGATGGCGTTGGAGGCCATCGCGAGGTTGATGTTGTTCATCGTGATCGCGCCGACGCCGCGGTCGATGATGCGCAGGTCCACGTCGTCGCCGACGTCGATCTTGAGCAGCGCGTCCTCGAGCGCCTCGACCGAGCCCGACACGTCACCCTTGAGGATGAGGTTGAGGGTCTCCACCTTGCCCGCCGCGAGGGCCTCGTTGAGGTCCTCGAGCGAGATGCGCTTGCGGGCCTTGGCGAGCACGGCCTGACGGTCGGCCGCCTCACGCCGCTCGGCGATCTGACGGGCCGTGCGGTCGTCCGGCGCCACGACGAACGTGTCACCGGCGCGCGGCACCGAGCTGAGACCGAGCACCTGCACCGGGCGGGACGGACCCGCCTCGTCGACGTTGTTGCCGTGCTCGTCGAGCATGGCACGCACGCGACCGTAGGCCGAGCCGGTGACGATCGAGTCGCCGACGTGCAGCGTTCCGGTCTGCACGAGCACCGTCGCGGTCGCACCACGGCCACGGTCGAGGTTCGCCTCGATCGCGACGCCGCGGGCCTCCTTCTCCGGGTTGGCCCGGAGGTCGAGGGCCGCGTCCGCCGTGAGGAGGACCGCCTCGAGGAGGCTGTCGATGTTCTGACCCTGGCGGGCCGAGACGTCGACGAACATCGTCTCGCCGCCGTACTCCTCCGCGACGAGGTTGTACTCGGTCAGCTGCTGGCGCACCTTGGCCGGGTTGGCACCCTCGACGTCGATCTTGTTGACGGCCACGACGATCGGCACGTCGGCCGCCTGCATGTGGTTGAGCGCCTCGATGGTCTGCGGCATGACACCGTCGTCGGCGGCGACCACGAGGATGGCGATGTCGGTCACCTTGGCACCACGGGCACGCATCGCCGTGAAGGCCTCGTGACCCGGGGTGTCGATGAAGGTGATCGCGCGCTCGACGCCCTCGTGCTCACGGTGGACCTGGTAGGCACCGATGTGCTGGGTGATGCCACCGGCCTCGCCGGCCACGACGTCCTCGTTGCGGATCGCGTCGAGCAGGCGGGTCTTTCCGTGGTCGACGTGACCCACGACCGTGACGACCGGCGGACGGGCCTCGAGGTCCTCGTCCTCCTCGCCCTCGATACCGGTCTCGAGGTCGATGTTGAAGGAGTCGAAGAGCTCCTTCTCCTCCTCCTCCGGGGAGACGACCTGGATGTCGTAGCCGAGCTCGGCACCGAGCACCTTGAAGGTGTCCTCGTCGAGGGACTGCGTCGCCGTGGCCATCTCACCGAGGTGGAAGAGCACGGTGACGAGGGCACCGGGGTTGGCGTTGATCTTGTCGGCGAAGTCGCTCAGCGACGAGCCGCGACGCACGCGGACGACGGTCGAGCCGTTGCCACGGGGGACGGTGACGCCACCCAGGCTCGGCGCCTGCATCTGCTCGAACTCCTGGCGCTTGGCGCGCTTGGACTTACGGCCTCGGACCGGACGACCGCCACCGCGACCGAAGGCACCTGCCGTCGAGCCACGACCGCCGCCGCCACCGCGAGGACCACCGAAGCCACCGGGACGACCGGGGGCGCCGCCGGGGCCACCACCGAAGCCGCCACGACCGCCACCGCCACCGGGGCCACCACGGCCCGGGCCGCCGGCCGGGCGCTGGCCCGGACGACCGACGGTGCTGCGCTCCGGCATCATGCCGGGGCTGGGGCGCGGACCACCGGGACGCGGAGCGCCACCGGGAGCACCCGGACGACCGCCCGCGGGGGCACCGGGACGCGGAGCGCCACCGGGAGCACCGGGACGCTGGCCGCCGGGACCGCCCTGGCCACCGGGGCGCTGCTGCGGACGCGGCATGCCCTGGCTGGGGCTGAACGGGTTGTTGCCCGGGCGCGGACCGGCGTCGCCACCGGGACGGGCTGCACGGGTCTGGCCCATGCCCTGGCTCGGTGCGAACGGGTTGTTGCCCGGACGCGGCTGCCCCGGACGGGGAGCCGGACGCGGGGAGGACGGGACGCCGGAGGACTGCTGACCGCCGTCACGGCTGGACTGCACCCGGGACGGAGTCGAGGCGGCGGGGGCCGCCGGAGCAGCCGGAGCCGGAGCGGCAGGTGCCGGTGCAGTCGGGGTCGGCGCCTTGGGTCCCGGCGCCGACGGCGCGGGGGCCGCCTTCGCGGGGGCAGGCGTCGCCGCGCGGGCGGCGGGGGCCGCAGGTGCGGCCGGCGTCGACGGCGCGGGGGCTGCCGGTGCCTTGGCAGCGGGAGCAGCCGGCGCGGGGGCCGACGGCGTCGCGGCCGCCGGAGCGGCCTTCGGGGGCGCGGACGGAGTCGCGCCGGTGGGGGCGGCCTTGGGGGCCGCCGGCTTGTTGCCGCCGCCGGAGGAGCCCTCCCGAGGGAAGGTCTCGATGATCTTGCGGACGACGGGGGGCTCGATGGTCGACGATGCCGACCGGACGAACTCTCCCTGGCTCTTCAAGTGTGCGAGCAGTGTCTTGCTCTCGACTCCGAGCTCCTTGGCGAGCTCGTAGACCCGGACCTTAGCCACATCTCTCCTGTTCCTGGTCCGGCCTGAACAGGGTGTGGCCGAACCGTGGGTTATTGCTGGGGCTTGCTCATCGCTGAGTACTCATCGGGTGCTCATAGCGTTTTCAACCCGCCTTGTGGTTCGTTGACTGATCTCTGACTGATCCGGCGCGGCCCCCAGAGGGGGACGACGCCACTTCGTGCTACGGGTGCTGGACCCCGAGGTGCCGTGCCACCGCGCTCACGTCGACCGCGGCCTGCAGGCGCAGGGCACGTCCGAACGCCTTGCGGCGCACTGCCAGCTCGAAGCAGTCGGGGGTCGGGTGCAACCATGCACCGCGTCCCGGCATCCGGTGCCGTGGGTCGGGGCGGAGCGTGACCGGGGGTTGGCCCCCAGCGTCTCCGTCCGTCGCCGCGACCACTCGCAGCAGGGCCGACCAGCTATCCATTCCTCGACATCCCACACACGTGCGGGACGGCTCAGCACGGAGTCCAGTCCGGTCGGCCACAGGAAAGTCTACCGCGTTCGGGCGGCCATCCGCTCCACGGGGGCCGCCGGATGCCTGCTCAGGCGTCGTCGGAGGGGGTCGCGTCGCCGCCACGGGTCGAGGACGCGGCCCCCGCCTCGGTGTCGGGACGGATGTCGATGCGCCACCCCGTGAGCTTGGCGGCGAGGCGGGCGTTCTGGCCCTCCTTGCCGATCGCGAGGCTCAGCTGGTAGTCGGGCACCACGACCCGGGCCGTGCGGGCCGCGGCGTCGACGATCTCGACCGACTGCACCCGGGCCGGCGACAGGGCGGCCGCCACGAAGGTGGCCGGGTCGTCGGCGTAGTCGACGATGTCGATCTTCTCGCCGCGCAGCTCCGTCATGACGGCACGCACCCGCGCTCCCATCGGGCCGATGCACGCGCCCTTGGCGTTGACCCCCGAGACCCGGCTGTGGACGGCGATCTTCGTGCGGTGGCCGGCCTCGCGGGCCAGCGCGGCGATCTCGACGGTGCCGTCGGCGATCTCGGGCACCTCGAACTTGAACAGCGTGCGCACGAGGTTGGGGTGCGTGCGGCTCAGTCCGACCTGCGGCCCCTTGGGCCCCCGCTTGACGCTGACGACGAAGCACCGCAGTCGCTCGCCGTGGACGTACTTCTCGCCCGGCACCTGCTCGGCGAGCGGCAGGATGCCCTCGACGGTGCCGAAGTCGACCAGCACGTTCCGGGGGTCCTGGCTCTGCTGGACGATGCCGGAGATGACGTCGCCCTCGCGGCCCTTGAAGTCACCGAGGATCGCCTCGTCCTCGAGGTCACGCAGTCGCTGCACGATGACCTGGCGCGCCGTCGACGCGGCGATGCGACCGAAGCCGACGGGGGTGTCGTCGAACTCGGGTCCGGGCTCGCCGCGCTGCGGACGCTCGCCCTCCTCCGTCACGGGGAGCAGCTCGCCCTCCTCGCGGGCCCACACGATGACGTGGCCGGTCTTGCGGTCGAGCTCGACGCGAGCGATGCGCTGGCTGCCGTCGGTGCGGTGGTAGGCCACGAGCAGGGCCTGCTCGATGGCCGGGATGAGCACGTCGAGGCTGATGTCGCGTTCTCGTTCAAGGGCGCGCAGGGCTGCGAGGTCGATGTCCATCAGTGGTCCCCTTCCAGGGCGGACATGTCGTCCGGGTCGTGGGTGTCGTCGTCGGTGTCGTCGTCGGTGTCGTCGTGGGGGTCGGCGGCGTCGGTGGCGGCGTCCGGGTCTGCGGAGGAGGCTGCGGGGCGGGTGAACTCCACCTGCACCGTGCCGCGCTGGACGGTGTCGAGGTCGAGGGCCAGACGCCGCGAGGGCGTCTTCTTCGTCGCCGGGACCTCGAGGACGAGGTCGTCGAAGCCGACCTCGACGAGGCGTCCGGTGTCCGTGCCGCCCTGGTGGACGACCTCGACGAGACGCCCCACCTGCCGGCGGAGCTGGTCACGCGAGCTGAGGGGTCGGCCGACGCCGGGTGAGGACACCTCGAGGACGTAGGCCGCCTGCCCCATGACGTCGCTGTCGTCGAGCACGTCGCTCACGGCGCGCGTCGCGTCGGCGACCGCGTCGAGCGACAGCGGTGTGACGGCGCTGGTCGTGTCGGCGACGTCGAGGCTGCTGATGTCGGAGTCGACGAGCACGCGCACGAGCCGGCGCTTGCCGGCCGGCGACACGGAGACGTCCTCGACGACGAGCCCGAGGGGCGCGAGCACCGGCTCGAGCGTCGCTCTGATCTCCTGGGCCGTGCTCATCAGTCGACGCCTCCTGCTCTTCTCGAATGTCCAGCGCCGGCGTCCCCGGACAGGGACGAGCACCGCGTGCGCACCACTCTATCGGCGCCGGGGCGTGGTCGCCGACCGCCGACCGCGTGCGAAGATCTCGGCATGGACGGCGACACCCGTGGGCTCGGGTCACGGGTGATGGACGGCATGGGCCGTCCACCGAGGCGCCTCTTCGCCCTCGGGGCAGGTGCCGCCGCGCTCGCCGTGCTCGTCGACCGGGGTCTGCGGCTGGACGTGCCGCAGCCTCCCCCACCTGCGCCGACGCGCCGGCCGGCTCCCGACGAGGCGCTGCTCCTCTCGTCGGTCGTCGAGCTCGACCACCTCGTCAGGGCCGAGTCCTCCGTCCTCGCGCACGGCGACCCGGGAGGGCTGGTCGGTCGGCTGCGCACCGTCAACCGTGAGCAGCTGGCCGTCCTGCGTGGTCGGCTGACGAACGCCGGCGTGCCGACGACGGTCATCGAGGCGGCCATGGCCCGGGGACCCCTCCCCCTCCCGGACACCTCGACCACGCCCGGATCGACGGGCTCGGCCACGACAACCGGCACACCCTCCCCGACGCGCTCCGCCGCCACGGGATCGGGCGCCGCACCACCCTCCGGCTCGCTGCCCCGCACCCGCGCGCAGCTGGCCGCCCTGCTCGACTCGCTGGGTCCGGAGCACTGGGCCGCCGCAGCGGGTGCCACGACCGACACCCGCGAACTGCTCGCCGCCGCCTGGTCGCAGCGTTTGGCGGCAGCCGTCCTACTCGGTCGTGACGTCGCTGTGACCGCCCCGAGTCCCGCCCGGCCCGCCATCGTCGGGCGCACCCAACCACTCGTCTACGCCTTCCAGGTCGTCGCTGCACAGAGCACCGGCAGCCAGCGCCGGACGGCCTCGGCCACGCTCGACGCCCTGACGCGGCTCGAGATCGCCGTGTCCGGCTCGAGCTCGACGACACCTGCCGGCTGGGCCCTGCCCTTCCCCGTGACCACCCCCGCGGAGGCCCGACGGCTCGCGACCCGGACGCTGTCGTCCGCCGTCGACGCCGGCACGGAGGTCGCTGGGACCCACCCTGTTCCGGCATCCCTCGAGGACGTCACCCGCTGGAGCGCCGACATCCAGGCCCTCGCCGTCGACTGGGGCGTGCCACCGACCGCCTTCCCGGGAGCCACCACGTCATGACCTACGACCCGATGTACGACCTCATCCCGGCCCACTTCGCCCACGCCGTCAGCGCCTACGAACCCGATGGCCACGAGTCCGGGGACGACTGGATCGACGCGCTGCCGGGCCTCATCCGCAACCTGCTGGCCGAGTGGGAGCTCGAGCCCATCGGCAGGAGCTCGAGCGGCGTCTGCGCCGTCGCCATCCCGGTGCGGCTGCTCGGGGCCGGGCGCGACGTCGTCGGGGTGAGCGGCGAGGGCGTCCTCAAGGTCTCCTGGCCCCACCCCGAGGCCGCCACCGAGCACCTCGCGCTGCAGACGTGGAACGGTCACGGCGCGGTGCGCCTGGTGCGTGCCGACCCCTCCCGCTTCGCGCTCCTGCTCGAGCGCCTGCACACCCGGGACCTCACCCGCGTCGACATCGACGAGGCGTGCGAGGTCATCGGCGGCCTGCTCTCGGTGCTGCGCCGACCCCCGCACCCCCGCGTGCCCAGCCTCACGGCATACGCCCTCAGGCAGGCCGAGGAGTTGCGGGCCGCTCCCGCTGCGCTGCCGCGGCGCTACCTCGACCAGGCATCCGCGCTCGCACGCGAGCTGACCGACCGGCCGGCCTCCGAGGACCGCCTGCTGCACACCGACCTGCACTACACCAACGTGCTCGCCGCCTACCGCTCGCCGTGGCTCGCCATCGACCCCAAGCCGATGGCGGGCGACCCCGCCTTCGAGGTGGCGCCCGCGCTGTGGAACCGGGCCGACGAGCTCGGCACGGGCTCGGAGGTGCGGTGGTCGCTTCGGCGCCGTCTCGAGATCATCTGCGAGCGCGCCGGCCTCGACGAGGGCCGGGCGCGCGCGTGGACGATCGTCCGGGAGGCCGACAACGCCCTCGACGCCGCCGAGCAACTCACCGGACACCCGGCCGGCGACGCGTGGGCGCACGACCGGATCAGCCTCGCGGTGACGATCATCAAGGCGATGAACGACTGACGGACGACCGACCGTCCGGCGCCTCGTCGGCGCCTCGGAGCGTGTCGATCAAAACGTTTCGACTCATCGGCCCGGCACGCCGTAGCCTTGTCGCGCTCCCCCACCTCGTTGTCGAAAGTGCACCCGCATGCCTCGCCTTGCCATGCCCACCTCCCGCGACCGTCGCCCGGCACCGCCGACGCCGGCGCGCGAGATCGCGCGCATCGCCGTCCCGGTAAGCATGGAGTTCGTCCTCATGCTGGTGCTGAACTTCGTCAACCAGATCGTCGTCGGCAGCCTGGGCGCCACCGCGATCGCGGCGGTGGGCTTCTCCAACAGCCTCACCTTCATCCTCGCCGTCACCCTCGGGTGCCTCGGCACCTCGGTCAGCATCCTCGTGGCGAGGGCGCACGGCGCGGGCCGGCGCGACGACCTCGACCACACCGTGACGGCGGCACTACTCGTGGCCCTGGGCCTCGGAGCGGTCGTCTCGGTGGTGCCGTGGTTCTTCGCCGACCACCTCATGTCCCTCGTCGGTGCCTCACCATCGGTGGCCGCCGCCGGCACCGACTACTTCCGCCTCACCGTCCTCGCGACGCTGCCCGTCATGCTGAGCGCGATCCTCTCGGGCGTCCTGCGGTCGGCGGGGCGGCCGACGAGCCCGATGATCGCGACGATGGTCACCGTCGTCGCGAACTCGGCGATCGCGTACTCCCTCGTCGTCGGGCTCGGCCCGCTGCCCTCGCTCGGGGTCGCCGGCGCCGGCTGGGCCACCCTCGTCACTGCCGTCGCCAAGGCACTCATCCTGCTGTGGATGACCTATGGCCGCCGCGGCGTGGTGGGCTGGAGCCTGCCCGACAGCGTGCGCCAGTGGCGAGCGGTGATCGTCCCGCTCTTCGTGCTCGCGCTGCCCCTCGGCGTCACCGAGCTCTTCTGGACCGTCGGGACCTTCCTCTACAACGTCGTCTTCCAGAAGCTGGGTGACGAAGCCCTCGCGGCGGCCCAGATCGTCACCACGCTCGAGGGCGTCTTCATCGTCGGCAGCATCGGCCTCATGAGCGCGACCACGACCCTCGTCGGGCGCTCGGTCGGCCGCGGCGACGTCGACGACGCGATGGCGTGGGTGCGCCGGCTCACGCGCGCCGGCATCGGGACGGCCGCGGCCTTCGGGGTCCTCTTCGCCGGGTCGGTGCTGCTGCTGGACGCCCTGTTCGGCGAGGCCGGCCGCGACGTGCGGATGATGGCCGGGGTCGGCATCCTCATCAACGCCGCCTTCCAGGTCGTCAAGGTGCGCAACATGATCGTCGGCGCCGGCGTCCTGCCCAGCGCCGACGACGTGCGCGGCGTCATCATGGGCGACGTGGTCGGCGCCTTCGCGATCGGTCTGCCGCTCGCCGTGGTGCTGGGGCTGCACACCCCGCTGGGCTACGTCGGCATCTTCGTCGCGCGCATCCTCGAGGAGCTGACCAAGCTCGCGATCTTCACCTGGCGTGCCAGGCGGGTCCGCTGGGACGTGCTCGTGGCCAAGGCCGCCGGCTCACGCGCACCGAGCACACCCAGCGCACCCACCGCGTCGGAGATGCCGACTCAGCCGGTGACCACGAGCTCCTGACGCATCCCGTCGGCGTAGTGGTTCTGCAGGTTGCACACGAGCTCGTAGTGACCGGGCGGCAGCGTCAACGTCACCCACCCCACCGCTCCAGAGACGATGCCGTCACCGGCGCCGGCGCGGCACGAGCTCGAGGCCTCACCGAGACTGCCCGTCTCGTCGACCTTGCCGTCTGATCCGACGGGACGCTGGCCGGCGACCGCACCGGAGGCGAGCGGCAGGACGACGACCTCGTGGGTGCGCCAGCCCGTGTTGTCGACGACGATGCTCACCCGGCCGCCGTGCACCGTGGTCGGCGCCGCGGTGAGGAGCATGTGGGCGCCCATCGGGGCGATGCCGCCCATCATCCGTGACATCCCCATGTCCATCAGCGTCACCGTGACCCGCTCGCCGGGCAGGTCGGAGGGAGCGTCGCAGGACAACGGCGCGACCATGCGGGCGCCGGGTGTCGACAGGGCTCGCTGGCCGCCCATGCCGCCGTAGGCACCGCCCATCGGGCTGGTCGTGACGTTCGTCGTCGAGCACCCGGCCAGCACGCCGCCGAGCGCGAGGACCGCCGCCCAGCGCCGAAGTGGGACCGGGATCCGAGCACGCGTCTCCATACCTCGACGGTAACCCTGGGGGGTATCGGCAGATGCCCGGTGTGACGCACCAGTCGACTCCGTGACCCGCGGGTGCGCGAGAGTGGTGGCCATGCCCAACCGACTCGCAGCCGCCACCAGTCCCTACCTGCTGCAGCACCGCGACAACCCGGTGCACTGGCAGGAGTGGGGTGACGCGGCGTTCGCCGAGGCCAGGCGGCGCAACGTGCCCGTCCTGCTGTCGGTCGGCTACGCCGCCTGCCACTGGTGCCACGTGATGGCCCACGAGTCCTTCGAGGACGATGCGGTCGCAGCGGTGCTCAACGAGCGGTTCGTCTCCGTCAAGGTCGACCGGGAGGAGCGGCCCGACATCGACGCCGTCTACATGTCCGCGGTGACCGCGACCACCGGGCACGGCGGGTGGCCCATGACGGTCTTCCTCACGCCCGAGGGCGAGCCCTTCTTCTGCGGCACGTACTTCCCGCGCGACCACTTCCTCAGCGTCCTCGGAGCGCTCGACGAGGCGTGGCGCACGCGCGAGGAGGAGGTGCGGGCCTCGGGGACGCACATCGCCACCAGCCTCGCCGGTGCCCTCCGGGCTCCGACACCGTATGCCGTCGAGCCCGCTGCGCTCGCCGGTGCCGTCGACATCCTGGCGCGCCAGTTCGACCGCACCGCAGGTGGTTTCGGCGGCGCACCGAAGTTCCCGCCGTCCATGGTGCTGGAGTTCCTGCTGCGGCACCACGCCCGCACGGGCGAGGACTCGTCCCTGGAGATGGCCACGCGGACGCTGGAGGCGATGGCCCGCAGCGGCCTCTACGACCAGCTCGCCGGAGGCTTCGCGCGCTATGCCGTCGACGCGCGGTGGGTGGTGCCGCACTTCGAGAAGATGCTCTACGACAACGCGCTGCTGCTTCGTGCCTGCACGACCTGGTGGAAGGTGACCCGGGACCCGCTGGCCGAGCGGGTCGTCCGAGAGACCGCCGACTTCATCGTGCGCGACCTCGGCACCGCCGAAGGCGGGTTCGCGTCGTCCCTCGACGCGGACGCCGACGGCGTCGAGGGACTCACATACGCCTGGACCCCGCAGCAGCTGCGCGAGGTCCTCGGGGACGACGCCGAGCAGGCGGCAGAGCTCCTCGTCGTCACGCCGGAGGGGACCTTCGAGCACGGGGCGTCGACCCTGCAGCTGCCCGCGGATCCGGAGGACTCCGCCTGGTTCGAGTCGGTGCGATCCCGACTCTCCGCGGCCCGGGCCCGCCGACCGCAGCCCGGCCGCGACGACAAGGTCGTGACCTCGTGGAACGGCCTCGCCGTCGCTGCGCTCGCCGACGCAGGCGCGACGTTCGACCGTCCGGACTGGGTCGGCGCAGCGACCCGGTGCGCCACCCACGTCCTGGACGTGCACGTCGTCGACGGCCGGCTGCGGCGCGCGTCACGCCTCGGAGAGGTCGGCTCGGCACGTGCCGTGGCGGACGACCACGGCAACCTCGCCGAAGGGCTGCTGGTGCTCCACCAGGTCACGGGCGGGCCGCACTGGCTGGAGGCTGCGCGCGACCTGCTGAGCGCCGCCGGGGACTTCGCAGCCGACGACGGCGGATTCCACGACACCGCCGGAGACGCCGAGACGCTTTACCTGCGCCCCCGCAGCGCCGCCGACAACGCCGAGCCCGCCGGGCAGTCCTCTCTCGCAGGGGCCCTCGTGATGCTCGGAGCGCTGACGGGTGACCCTGACAGCCTCGAGGCGGGCGCACGGGCCACGGCGGCGGGACTCGGGCTCGCCGTCCGCGAGCCGCGCTTCGGGGGATGGTCGCTGGCCGTGGCCGAGGCCCTCGTCGCCGGTCCGCGCCAGGTGGCGGTCGTGGGGTCGGGTCCGGCCGCCGAGGCGCTGGAACGGGCAGCACGCCAGTCCCCCGCTCCCGGGCTCGTCGTCGTCCGCGGAGAACCGGACGCCCCCGGGGTCCCCCTGCTCGCCGGACGGCCGCTCGTCGCAGGCGCCCCGGCGGCCTACGTCTGTCGTCACATGGTCTGCGAGCTGCCGACGACGAGCCCGAGCGGCCTCGTCGAGCAGCTGGGCCGGACCGAGGCGGACACGGCCTGACGACGGCACGAACCGCCCATCCTGTCGATCTGTCGGGCCAAACCCTCGCATTCTGCAAGAATCGCCGCATGATGGGCTCCGCACGCACCGCAGTCGTCGTCGAGGACGACGACGACATCCGCGAGCTCATCACGCACAGCCTGACCATGCAGGGGTTCGAGGTGTCGACGGCGTCGTCCGGACAGGCCGGCCTCGAGCTCGTCGTCGCGACCGACCCGGACCTCGTCACGCTCGACCTCGGCCTGCCCGACCTCGACGGCATCGAGGTGTGCCGGCGGGTGCGTGACGTGAGCCAGGCCTACGTCGTGATGATCAGCGCCCGCACCGACGAGATCGACCGGCTCATGGGTCTCGAGATCGGCGCCGACGACTACCTCACCAAGCCCTTCAGCCCCCGTGAGCTGCAGGCACGCGTCAACGCGATGTTCCGCCGCCCACGCACCGGTGGCTCCAACGCCGCCGCCGACGCCGGCGGCGCAGCGACCAGCGGCGCTGCCGCGCCGGGCCCCTCGTCCGCAGCCCTCTCGGTCGCCACGGCGGAGACGGCACCTCCCGAGGACGACCACTCCCTCGTGCGCCACGGCCGAATCGCCGTCGACCCGGAGGGTCGCGTGGTCACGGTCGACGAGCAGGAGGTCGAGCTGACCCGCACCGAGTTCGACCTGCTGAGCACCCTGCTCAGCGCGCCCCGACGGGTGTGGTCCCGCGCCGTGCTGCTCGACAGCCTCTGGGGCCCCGGCTGGTCCGAGGAGCACCTCGTCGAAGTCCACGTGGGCAACCTGCGCCGTAAGCTGAGTCGGACCGGCCCCGAGGGCATGCGTGCCCCGATCCGGACCGTGCGGGGCGTCGGCTACCGCATGGAGGAGCCCGACGCGTTCTGACCCCGCGGCAGCGGGGCCTCCCGAGGCGTCGGGTGGCTGCTGCGGCGACTGCTCAGAAGGAGCTGTCGGCGGCCGGTCGCAGGTGCGGCACCGGGAGACGAGTCTCCTCGAGGCAGGCACCGGGACGGGCATCGTCACGCACCTCGAGGTGGGTGCTGAGCGCCGCTCGGGCGTCGTCGGCCAGGCCGACCATGGAGGTCCCACGCTGCCGGGCGAGCTCGTGCTCACCGCGGCGCACGGCGTCGATGACGCACCGCACCGCCGACTCCAGACGGACCAGGCCGACGGTGGCCGAAGAGACGCGGAGGCTGAGCAGCACGTCCATGGCCGCGATCTCGTCGCGGCGCTCGAGGGCGGAGGCTGCTCGCGTGAGCCGCGAGTCGAGCATCCGCAGGTAGGTCTGGGCGATGGAGCGGGCGAGCTCGTCGCTGTCCAGCTCGGAAGCCAGGCGAGTCAGGGCGCCGGGATCGAGCTCCTCGGCGGCGAGACCCGGACAGGTCGAGCCTGACAGCCGCTCAGCGGCCACGGCCGGCGCCGCTGACGTGCTGCGCCACTGCGCACGCGCGGGCCCGATGCAGGCCCCGGGCCGGTCGGTACGGGGCGGGCCAGCCTCCCACCAGGTGGCCCGCCCCGATCCGGTTCCCTCCCCCCAACGGAGTCCTCGAGTGGGCCCGCCGTCCGGGGCGGGCGCCGTGACCGCGCTCCTCCACTGCAGGGTCAGTGTCGGTGCTGGCGGTCATGGCACTCCTCTCCCCGGATCGGCGGGCACTCGCCCGAAGGTCTCTGTGTCAGCCGGCGGTCCCCCGACCGTTCCTGCTGATGAGGACGACTCTGCCGGGCCAACTGCAAGGCCCGAAGCCCGTGCCACGCATGGTTTGCGCAAGAAAGTCGCAAGCGGATCCCGGTTGCGGACACCGTGGGGCTTTTGTCCTGCGCCGGCCGCCAGAGGCCGACGGGACCGGGGTCAGAGAGCGGTCGAGAGGTAGTCCGTCGCCCGGGTGGCGAAGGCCTCACTCGTGCGTTCCGACCCGACGAACAGGGCCGTGGCCCAGATGTCGGCCCACAGCAGGGTGGGACCGGTGACCGTCACCGAGCCGGGTCGCCCAACGAGCTCACGGGCCTGCGGGTCGTAGAGGTGGGCACCGCGTGCCGCGGTGCCGGAGGTCGCCACCGCTCCGCGCGCCAGGGTCAGGGTGCTCGCGATCCGCTGGCGGTCGAGCGGGTCCTCGACCCCGACGCGCCACATGATGGCCCCCGGGCCGGTCGTGGGCATGTCTGCGTGCGCACCGACGAGGATGTCGCCACCGGCGTTGATGCAGAAGGAGACTCGCTCCAGCGCCAGCAGCGGGACGGCGGCGCGGTCGACCGCCCAGCCCTTGACGAGGCCGGTCGGGTCGAAGGCCAGGTCGCCCTCGCCCGTCGGCAGCAGCGTCGTGAAGGCTCCCGCGGTGACGACCTCGGCCTCCTGGCCGATGCGCAGCGCCTCCTCGACGAGAGGACTGCACTGCGACACCTGCACCTCCTCGCGCCGCAGGCGCATGAGGTCCGAGTCGTCCCGGTAGGTGGAGAAGATCGAGTCCATCTCGCGAAGGATCCGGAAGGACTCGGCCACCGCCGCCTGCGCCTCGGGACGGTCGACGTCCTCGCCGCGCAGGTGGATTGAGATCGGCATACCCATGATCTGCTCGACCCAGGCGCGCCGGGCGGGAGCACCGACGGCCTCTGGACGTGCCTGCGGGGCAAGGGGTGCCGACAGGGCCGGTAGCACGGGCTTGCCGGCCTGCACGGGCTTGTCGGGCTGGACGGGTGGGACGGGCTGGCCGTCGGTCAGCGGTCGGCTCATGGTGGTTGGCTCCTCGGTCGCCTGTCTCAAGAGTGCCTCACAGGTGGGCCTGGTCGATGGCGGACTGCAGGGACTGCGTGTAGCCGTCCCACGTGTAGGTCGCCCCGGAGACGACGTCGATCTGGGCCGACTGGGCGCTCACGGCCTCCTGGTTGTAGACCGGGACGGCCGAGGAGTTGATCATCTGGTCGTGGCGGTCGTTCATCGGGACCTGCAGCACGTCGGCGGCGGTGATCTTGCCACCCTGGACGGTGATCTGGACCTGGACGTTGCCGTAGCGGGTCATGATCGCGTCGCCGGCATACGTCTTGGCCGCCGACGACGAGCCGGACGAGCCGGACGAGCCGGACGAGCCGGACGAGCCCGACGTCGACGGGGACCCGCTCGAGCTGCCGGCGGAACCGTTCGCGCTGCTCGTCGAGCCGGTGGGCTGCTGGCCCGAGGAGTCGGTCGCCGACGCGGACGAGGACCCCGAGGTCGACCCCGTGCTGCCGGAGCTCTTGCTCGTCGTCGTGACGGTGCGGGTCTCGGCGGCCACGAGGGCCGTGGAGCTGCGGGAGGTGCTGTAGCTGAAGAGGAGGACGAGCACGGTCAGGGTGCTCATGGCCCAGAGGACGATGCGTCGCATGGGGAGGCTCGTTTCGTTTTCGGTGCGGTGCTGGTGCGCGCAGTGGGTCAGTAGGTGAAGCGTTCGTGGTGCACGGCCTCGGCCGGGACGCCGGCCTCGTGGGCGGCGGCGATGACGGTGTCCATCCAGGCGGGGTGGCCGCACACGTAGACGTCACGCTCGGCGATGTCGGGGACGATCCGGGTGAGCGCCTCGGCGTCCGTCAGGTGCTGCGAGTCGACGGGCAGCCAGCTGGCGCGTTCGCGGTTGCGGTGGCCGACGACGGCGACGACGCGGCCGCCCTTCGCGCGGGTCAGGTCGAGCAGCTCGTCCGCCAGGACGATGTCGGACTGGCTGCCGACGCGGTAGATGACGACGACTCCGTCGGGCGCGGCCGGGAGCGCCTCCAGGATGGCTCGCAGCGGCGTGATGCCGATGCCGGCACCGATCAGCACGGCCTTGTCGCTGGTGCGCACACCGGCGTGGAGCCGGCCGTACGGCCCCTCGATGAGCACCTTGGTGCCGGGACGCAGCGTCGTGAGCCGGGCGCTCGAGGCACCGACGGCCTCGGCCGTGATGCGCAGCGAGCGGCCGTCGGGTGCAGCGGAGAGGGAGTAGGGGTTGCCCCGGGTCCACCCGGCGCCGTCGAGGAAGCGCCACTGGAAGAACTGGCCGGCGCGGACGGGGAGACGGTCGAGCCGACGACCCGTCATCACGACGGAGGTCACGGTGGGTGACTCGGCGACGACCTCGGAGACGACGAGGCGGTGGCGGGTCGAGCGGACGAGGGGCAGCCCCACCCGGTAGACGAGCACGGCGACGAGCGCGAAGGCGTACAGCCCCCACCAGAAGACGGTCGCCGTGACGCTGGACTTGAAGTCCTGGCCGGTCCAGAGCTGGTGCGGCAGGGCGAGGCCGGCGCCGAAGTAGGCGTAGAGGTGCAGCAGGTGCCAGGACTCGTAGCGCAGCTTTGCCCTCGCCTTCTTCACCGACGTCACGACGACCATGACGAGCGCGACGGTGCCGGCGAGGGCGAGCAGCATGCCGGGCGAGTGCAGCACCTGGTCGACGAAGGTGGCGATGACGCCCATGTCGGTGCCGGCGCTGTAGCCGATGGTGGTGAGGACGATGTGGGCGACCATGAGGTTGAACGAGGTGAAGCCGACGAGCCGGTGGACGCGGGCGAGCTCGTCCTGGCCCCAGGCCTGCTCGACGAACGGGATGCGCGCCATGAGCAGCACCTGCAGGAGCATGAGCACCGAGGCGACGAGTCCGGTGAGGCGACCGAGGTTGATGAGGCTCTCACCCGGCGTGCCGAAGGCGGTCAGCCCTCCCCCCGCCACCCAGAGGGCGACGACGAAGAGCGTCACACCCCAGGCGAACACGGCGGACGCGTCACGCCACCAGACCGGCGTCGGGGCAAGGGCCTGGCGCCGCGACGCGGCCGGCACCGAGAGGTCGCGGCTCTCGGGGAGGGCGAGTGAGGTCATGACAGTCAGATTCGTGCTCGACCCTGTGCGTGTGCTGTGTCACACGGATGTCACGGGTGTGAGTCGTCGCTCGCGCCGTCGGCGTCTGCCGTGGGAGCGGGACGCCACCGCGAGAGGTCGGTGGGACCGGGCTCGACACCGAGCCGCTCCCGCAGGAGCGTCGTGTCGAACACCCGGCTCACGGCGAGGTGCGACACGGCGTATGCCGTCAGCACGGGCGGCGACGACGCGCGGAGGAGCCGCGCGGGTCCCTCGAGGGCGAGCGCCGCGGTCCACGCGGCCAGCGAGCCGGTGAAGAGCGGCCTCTCGGGCCAGCGGTTCGCGATGGCCACGCCGGCGGCGACAGCGGCCAGCCGAAGGGGGGCGGCATCTGCGACGTTGAGAACCGCTGTGCCGCAAGGGATCTCGCACGCGGCGGCTACCGCCTGCGCGACGAGGCGGACGTCGGTGAGGTGGACGAGCGTGTCTGGTCCACCGGGACAGACGAGTCTGCCGCCACGTCGGGCGCGGGCGAGCCGGGGCAGCAGCGTCGGGTCGCCGGGGCCGTGGACGGCGTGGGGGCGCAGCACGACAGTCCCCTCACGGTCGAGGACGACCCGCTCCTGGGCGGCCTTGGCACGTGAGTAGGCCGAGAGCGGCCGACGGCTCGGTGCCACGTCCTCGGAGAAGTGGTGTCGTGGACGCCGCGGCGCGCGGAGCGGGTAGACGCTGCACGACGACACGAGCACGATCCTCGCCCGTGGCCACGTCGTCAGCACGGCGCCGGTCCCGTCGACGGTCACGGCTCGGTGCACGGGCCAGGGGTCCCACTCGTCCACGTGCGCGGCAGCGTGCACCACGACGTCGACCTCCGGCGGGTCCGCCAGCGGCCCCGTCGTGAGGTCCCACGGACGGTGCACGAGTCCGGGCCGCGGTGGCACGGGGCGGCGGCTGAGGGCCAGCACGTCGTGGCCCCGTGCTAGCAACAGCTCGACGACGACTCCCCCGACGAAGCCGCTGGCCCCCGTGACGGCCACCCTCATCGAGTGCCCTCCGCCAGCCTGCTGGAGACGACCGGGCGCAGCGCCTCCAGGTCGACCTCGGCCGACCGGCCCCGGCGCGGCACGATGTCGACCGCGACGACGTCGTCGGGGCGCCAGGCGTCGTCCGCGAGGCTCTGCCACAGCCGGTGGACGCGTCGGGTCAGTCCGTCGTCAGCGCGGGACGGGCGGCCCCCGTCGGCACGCACGAGTGCCAGCACGACGCGCTCGTCGCCCGTGACGGGATCCGGCATCCCGACGAGGGCACAGTCGGTGATCGCGTCTCCGAGACGGTCGAGAAGAAGCGGCTCGACGAGCTCGGGGTAGATGTTGGCCTGGCCCCGGATGATCATGTTCTTGGCGCGTCCGGCGAGCAGGATCAGGCCGTCGCCGTCGAGCTGCCCCAGGTCCCCGGTGCGCACCTCGTCGTCGGGTCGTTCGCCCGCCAGTCGGTGTCGGACCTGGGGACCGCGGACGACGATCTCCCCCACGCCTGCGTCGTCGGGTCGGTCGATGCGCACCGACACCCCCGGCAGCGGGCGCCCCAGGCAGGTACGTCCCGGCGGCGACCCGAGCACCTGCTCGTCCGTGGCGACGGCGACGGGCAGGGCCTCGGTCAGCCCGTAGACCGCTCGGACGGCCACCTCCGGTGCGAGGGAACGGATCCTGCGGACGGTGTGGGGCAGGACCGGTGCACCGCCCATCGCGACGTGGCCCACCGTGGGCGGCAGGCCACGGGAGGCTGCCGAGAGCATCTTGGCCGGCACGGCATACGCGTGGGTGGCGCGCTCCCGCTCCGCCTGACCCAGCCACGCCGCGGTGGACGCGGTGACGGGTGGCAGCGACCACACTGCGCCGGCGGCGAGCGTCGGCAGGCCGATCATCAGCTGGTCGGTGTGCATGACGACGCGCTCGTCGAGCCCGAGCGCTACGACTGCTGCTCGCACGCCTGCCGAGAGCGAGGCAACGGTGTGCACGACGGCCCGCGGCGCTGTCGTGGAGCCGGAGGTGAACACGACGAGGGCGTCGCGGACCGGGTCCTCAGGCTCGGGGACCGCGACCTCACGGGGCAGGTGCTCCCACCGGGTGGCCCGGCGAGGCACCCCAGGCAGCCGCGGCCCGGTGACGACGTGGACGAGTCCGGCCGACGACAGGTCTGGCAGCCTCAGGCCCGAGGTCGCGGGCAGGCGTGCCAGCAGGGACGAGAGGGGGCGTCGGGTGGCGGCGTGGACGACCGTGTCCGCGACGGCCGCCCGCACCGGCACCGTGCGTCGCCGCACGTCGAGCAGGGCCTCGCCGGCTCCGGGGTCGGCCACGACGACGACACCTCCGGCCAGGACGACCCCCAGCGCGGCCGCCACGGCGCGGGGCGACGGACGGACGGCGAGCAGCACGCCGTCCCCGGCGACGAGCCCCGTCGACGTCAGGTGGGAGGCGACGCCGGTGATGCCTGCGGCGAGCTCGCCGAACGTCACGGAGCGACGCCGGTGGTCGCGGATGGCGATGCGACCGGGGTCGTCGGCAGCCCGCGCGAGCACCGCGGCCACGACGTCGGGGGTGGTGCTCACGCCGACCGGCTCGCGGGGTGCAGCGGCCGGCCGTCCCCGGTCCCGTGCCCGTGGCGCTCCCCCGGCTCGCCAACGCCTTGCGTGCGCACGGTGAGCTCGGCGTAGCGCGGCACGAGGACTCGACGGGCCGCGCGGCGGGAGGAGACGACGAGTCCCTCCTCACCGGCCACGTCGAGGAGCATCGACGTCATCGCCCGCAGCTCGGCGAGGGCGAGCGGTGCCCCGAGGCAGAAGTGCGACCCGGCGCCGAACCAGAGGTGACGAAGGTCGCCCGTGGCCGGGCGTCCCGGCTCGAAGCCACCGTCGCGCCGGGTGGCCCACCAGAGCAGCACGACGACCCGCTCGTCCGCGCCCATGCGGACCCCGCCGAGCTCGGTCGCCCGGACGCAGCGACGCAGCGTGGCCAGACTCGGTGTCGTCATGCGCAGGCCCTCGGCGACGACGTCGTCGACGTCGCACGAGGAGGGGCCGCCGGGCGTCAGCAGCCCGGCGTCGGCGAGCTGTCCGGCGATGCGTGGGAGCGCGCAGCTGACGGTACCCGTGCCGGTGAGGAAGAGCGCAGCCGCCAGCGAGCGCGCATCGTCGAGCGAGACACCCTGTCGCGCCAGCCGACCCATGACGGTGTCGGATGCCCTTGCGGCATGGGCGGACTCGGCCGCGTCCTGCACGACGGCAAGGGCCGAGCGAGCCCTTGCGACGGCGGCGTCGTCGAAGGAGCGCGTGCGCCAGCTGACCATGGACTCGATGGCGTCGCTCGCCCGGAGCAGCACCGCGGGGGGCGTGTCCCGGTCGAGTCCCACCACCACGCCGATCGCGGCAGACGACACCTCTCGGGCGAGGCGCACGACGTCGACGTCCTCACCCCGTCGGAGGCTCGCCGCGGCGGCTTGTACAAGGGGTCCGGCGGCCGCATCGCAGACCTCGCGCACGACGCGCGACGAGAAGAGGTCGGACAGCGAACGCCTGAGGGCGTGGTGCTCGTGGCCCTCCATGTTGAGCAGCACCCGCTCCCCCAGGACGGGCGTCCAGAGGGCACCCGAGGAGCCGGGGCCGTTCTTGGCGAACCGGTCCGGGTCGGTGAGCACGGTGCGGGCCACCGCCGGGTCGGCGACGAGCACGCCGACACCGGGCACTCGCACGACGGCGCGTCCCGAGACGGCCGCGTCGACGACGCGGGCGACCACCGGGTGCGCCGAGCGGATCAGCCGCGACTCCCACCTGCTCCCCGGGTCCGCGCCGGCGAGGGCTCTCACGCGATCTCCCGCACGTCGACCACGTCGGGGCGATGGCCGTGGTCGAGGTACCAGCGCAGCGTGTTGCGCAGGCCGTAGGCGCGCAGCCGCCGGACGGAGGCGTGCACGACGAGGTCACGGCGGTACTCGACCCGCGAGCTGACGCGCCGCACCCGGTTGACCAGCTCGCGGTCCTCGTGCAGCTCCTCGATGGCGGTGCGCGGGAAGCCTCCGCACGCCTCGTAGGCGGCGGCGCTGACGCCGAGGTTGCAGCCGGGGCTCATCCGGTAGGGCCCCTTGAGCTCGGGCGACCGGTTGCTCGGACGGAACCTGCCGAACGCCTGGCAGAAGCCGATGACCCCCGGCAGCACGACCCGCTCCCAGGGCCGCAGCCGCACCTCGTCGGTGCGCGCCCGCATCGGTCCGGTCACGAGGTCGGCCCCCTCGATGAAGGCCCGGCGCCCGGCCGCCGTCCAGTCCCGCACGGGCAGCGTGTCGGCGTCGGTGCGCAGCACGTGCGTGGCACCGTGTGCGATCGCGTGGCGCACACCCGTGTCGGACGCGGCGCCCGTGCCCTTGCGGGTCTCGGTGATGACAGAGACGCCGAGTCCGTATGCCGCACAGGCCGTTCGGACCTCGACCGCCGTCCCGTCCGTGCTGGCGTTGTCGACGACGACGAGGCGGAAGTCGCGGTCGCGCTGTGCCGCGAGCGCCGCGATCGTGCCGGCGATGCCGGCCGCCTCGTCGAAGGCGGGCACGACGACCCAGAGCCGGACCTCACCGGCTCCGAGGGGTGCCGGTCCCGTCACCAGCGCACCGCCATCGTGCCGACGCTGATGCCGCCCGCGAGCCCGACGAGGAGCACCGGCGCGCCCGGCTGGGCGAGATGGCGGCGCTCCAGCTGCTGCCACTGCAGGGGCAGCGTGGCCGAGGCGCAGTTGCCGTGGTCCGGCAGCGTCTCGACGACGAGGTCACGGCGCAGGCCGAGCCGCGCGGCGAACACGTCGAGGTAGGGCATGGCCACCTGGTGGACGGCCACCGCGGCGAAGTCCTCGACCCCGAGCCCGTCGGACTTCAGGGCCCGGTGGATCTCCTCGACATCGACGCTGTCGAAGGCTTGGCGCAGGCGCGCGCCGTCCATGACGAAGTAGCCCTTGTCGACCTCACGGGGGTGGCGCGTGCCGCCGGCGGGCAGCTGCCCCACCGACCAGTGCCGCGACTCGGCGGTGAACCACCGGTGCAGGATCTCGCCGCGCGACCCCTGGGCGGCCCGCTCGACGAGGCAGGCGGCCCCGGCATCGCTCATCGTGTAGCCCGGCACCGACTCCACGAACTGCGCTGCGTCGCGCACGTCCCAGCGGGCCGCACGCGAGGGCATCTCGCCAGTGACGACGAGGACGCGGTCGTGCTGCCCCATCGCGATGAGCGCCTCGGCGACCTGCACGCCGTTGAGCCAGGAGTTGCAGGCGTTCTTGACGTCCATGACCGGGCAGCGGGCTCCGAGCAGGTCGGCCACGATGTGCGACGTGGCGGGCTCGACGAGGTCCTGCGAGGCCGAGGCGAAGACGAGCAGGTCGACGTCGGAGATCTCGAGGTCGAGGCGGGCGAGGGTGGTGCGCGCGGCCGCCGCAGCGAGGTCGGACGCCTGGGTGTCGGCACCTGCGTGGTGGATGCGCCGGACCCCGGTCAGGCGTCCGAGCACGCCGGTGGGAGGGACGAATCCGCTGCTGGAGCCGATGACGCGGGCCTCGACCTCGTCGATGGTCATGGCGTTCTCGGCGACGTGGGCGCTGACGCCGGCGATGCGAACGGACATGCGCGCGTGACCCCTCCCTGGCTCGGCGACCGGGCCCTCCCGGAGCCGTGCGGGCAGTTTACGGTGAGCCCATGGAGCCCGTGCTGAGCCGACGTACTCACCCCGTGTCGTCACCCACGGGCAACCGGCTCGCCTCGATGCACGAGCGCCGCGTGATCCGGTCGGCCGACCCCCGTCTGGGTCTGCTCGTCGCCCTCGCCCGACGCGGTCCGCGCATCGTCCAGGTGCCGCGCCTCGGCTGGGTCGTCCGGGACCCCACGCTGATCCGTGAGCTGCTCGTCGACCACCGCTCCACCTCGCTCCTCGGAGAGGGTGGCGTCGGACACCTCTGGTCGCAGGTGCTCGGCGACTGGGTCGAGGACCTCTTCGACGGGCGCGGTCACCACTCTCTGCGCACCAGGGCCCGCGACCTCTTCACCGAGGCCGCTGCCCGCGACCTCGTGGCACAGGCGGCCGGTCCCGTGACGGACCTGGTCCGGGCCCGTCTGGCGGCCGGCGGCAGCGTCGACGTCGCCGACCTCGCCCGGGTGCTCGTCGGACGGCTCGTCGTGGCCATGCTCGGCATCGACGTGGCGACGTTCGCCGGTGAGGCCGCCGCCGCGGGACTCGACGAGGACGGTTGGGGCGCCTACCGGCTCGTCTTCGCCCGCGGTGAGGAGCTGGCCGCCCTCGCGCTCGGCACGCAGGCGGACACGCACCTGGGGGCAGCCACCGTCGACCGCGCCCGCACCATCCTCGGCACGCTCACCGGAGGGGTGGCGACGGCATACGCCTCCTCGCCGGAGACCACCGTGCTGGGTCGGTGTCGAGCGCTCGGCGTCACCGAGCAGGAGGCGACCGGGCTCGCTTCGCTGCTGCTCGTCGCCGGCACGGAGACCGCTGCCAGCGCGATCGCCCGGACGGCCGCCCTGCTCGCGGACACCGGCCAGGCGGCCCGGCTCTCCGCCTCCGGCGGAGACGAACGCGACCACCTCCTCGACGTCGCCGTCCGCGAGGGTCTGCGCGTCACGACCCCCGTCATCGGTCGCCACGTGACGCGCGACGTGAGACTCGGCGGCCGCATCCTGCGGGCCGGTGACCGGGTGCTCGCCCTGACCTACGTCGCCAACACCGCGCCCGGGTCGCTCGACCTCGACCGGCCCTACCTCCCGGACAACCGGCACCTGTGGTTCGGCGCCGGCCGCCACCTCTGTCTCGGCGCGCCGGTCGCCCGGGCCGAGCTTCGCGCCGTCCTGGCGGCGTTGGCCGACGCCGGGCCGTGGACCGTCGTCGAGCGGGAGGCGGCCCGCGGCGTGCTCATCCCGACCTACCGTCGACTTGTCGTCGCCCGCCCGTGAGCCAGGCCGCCCGACCTGTCAGGGCCACCAGCCGAGCAGGCTGCCGCTGATCTTGACGATGAAGGCACTGACGATGACGACGAAGACCGCCCGGACGAAACCGCTGCCCTTGGCGACCGCTGTCCGGGCCCCGACGTAGCCGCCGAGGAGGTTCGCGGCGGCGATGACGAGACCGACCTTGACGATGACGAGACCCATGGGTGCGAAGACGGTCAGGGCTCCGAGGTTCGTGGCGAAGTTGGCGATCTTCGCCTTGGCGCTCGCCTCGAGGAAGTTGTAGCCGAGCAGGCCGACGAGGGCGAAGACGAGGAAGCTGCCGGTGCCGGGCCCGAGCGCACCGTCGTAGGCCCCGATGACGAAACCGGTCAGCATCGCCAGCACCGTGTGCCGCGCCCCGTGGAAGCGTCGGATCGACTCGGAGCCGAGGTCGGGCTTGAAGAGCGTGTAGGCGCCCACGAGGACGAGCAGCACGAGGATGATCGGGTTGAAGGCCGACTTCGGGATGTGCAGGCCGATCAGCGCCCCGCCGATCGAGCCGACGTAGGCCACGGCCGCCATGGGCAGGGCGGTGCGCAGGTCGGGCCGGACCCGGCGGTAGAAGGTGATCGAGCTCGTCGCCGTGCCGAAGATCGAGCCGAACTTGTTGGTCGCGAGCAGCTGCGCGGGCGAGGCACCCGGCAGGCCGATGAGCAGCGCCGGCAGCTGGACGAGCCCTCCGCCGCCGACGACGGCGTCGATCCAGCCGGCGACGAAGGCGGCGGCCGCGAGCAGTGCGAGCGTCGTGAGCGTGGGGTCGCTCACGCCTCGTCCGCCTCCTGGGCCTCGTGGTTCCAGAGGGCGACGATCCCCGCGACGTCGAGCAGCTCGTGGGCCACCGCGTCCGGACGGGCCTCGACCGCCGTGCGCTGTCCCGCCGGGATGTCGGAGTGCGGCACGAGGATCGCGCGCATGCCGACCTGCTGCGGCCCGTGGACGTCCTCGAAGATGCGGTCCCCGACGTAGACCGCGCGCTCCGGCGCCACCCCGAGCGCATCGCACACGGCGTGGAACGCGTCCGGGTGCGGCTTCACGACGTGGATCTCGGACGAGTAGACGTCGGCGTCGAGCAGGTCGAGCACCCCGTCCCGCTCGAAGACCTCCCGGTGGTAGTCGCGGGTCCAGATGGTGTTGGAGAGCACACCGACCCGGATGCCCTTGCGCTGCAAGGACTCCCACAGTGGACGCACCTGCTCGTCCGTGTGGGTGTGCGGCTCCCAGAAACGCTGGTATGCCGCGAGCGCCAGGTGGTGCCGGTCGTGCTCCGGGTCGACACCGGCGGCCTCGAGGATCGCCGCGATCGACGCGCTCTCGTGCCTCTCCCGACCGCGTCGCCAGGCGTGCTCCTCCGCGTCGTGGATGCGCATTGCGAGCGAGTCGGCCTCGGCGAGGTCCTCGGCCGGCATACCGGGGTCCTCTACCGGGAGGCCGTGCACGGTGCGCGCGAACACCCGCCACTGCTGCGGCAGGTCCACCTCGTGCCAGGGCGTCAGCGTGCCGCCCCAGTCGAAGACCACGGCCTCCACGGGGCGCCGGGAAGCGGTCACGAGCGCTCGACCTCGGCGGTGACCTCGGCGGTCAGGGCGGCCACGGCGTCGTCGACGGCGACCTCGCGACGCTCACCCGTGCGGCGGTCCTTGATCTCGACCTTGCCCTCTGCGAGGCCGCGCCCGATGACGAGGATCGTCGGGACGCCGATGAGCTCGGAGTCCTTGAACTTCACGCCCGGGCTGACGCCCTTGCGGTCGTCGACGAGGACCGTGAGCCCCTGCACCTCGAGCTCCCGGGCGATCTCCTCGGCCTTGACGAAGAGCGCCTCGTCCTTGCCGGCGGCGACGATGTGAACGTCGGCCGGCGCGAGCTCACGAGGCCAGACGATGCCGGACTCGTCGTGGTTGCCCTCGACGACGCACGCCACCGCACGGGAGACACCGACGCCGTAGGAGCCCATGACGACCGTGACGAGCTTGCCGTTCTGGTCGAGCACCTTGAGGTCGAGCGCCTCGGCGTACTTCGTGCCGAGCTGGAAGACGTGGCCCATCTCGATGCCGCGGGCGGTCGAGAGCGTGTGGTCGCAGGTCGGGCAGGCGTCGCCCTCGCGCACCTCGGCGGCCTCGATGGTGCCGTCGGCGGTGAAGTCCCGGCCGGCGACGAGGTCGATCACGTGCTGGCCGGCGACGTTCGCGCCGGTGACCCACCGGGTGCCCTCGGCGACGCGGGGGTCGAGCAGGTAGCGGATGCCGCTCGTGCCCTCGAGCCCGAGCGCCCCGGGCCCGATGTAGCCCTTGACGAGTGCCGGGTTGGCGGCGAAGTCGGCCTCGGTGAAGGCCTCGACCTCGGCCGGCTCGACCTGCGCGCCGAGGCGCTTCTCGTCGACCTCGCGGTCACCGGGCACGCCGATCGCGAGCGACTCACGGGTGCCGTCGGGGTGCACGAGCATGACGATGACGTTCTTGAGCGTGTCACCGGCCGTCCACGCACGGTCCTCGCGCGGGAAGTGCTCGTCGAGGTGCGCGACGAGGGTCTCGATCGTCGGGGTGTCGGGGGTGTCCTCGGCGTGCGCCGCCGCCGTGCCCTCCCAGCCGACGGGGTCGGGCGCCGGCACGCGTACGGCCTCGACGTTGGCGGCGTACCCACAGCTCGTGCAGTGGACGTAGGTGTCCTCGCCGACCTCCGCAGTGGCGAGGAACTCCTCGCTCTTGCTGCCGCCCATGGCGCCGGCCATCGCCTCGACGATGACGTAGTGGAAGCCGAGGCGGTCGAAGATGCGGACGTACGCCTCTCGGTGCAGCTGGTAGCTCTTGTCGAGGCCCGCGGCGTCGACATCGAAGGAGTAGCTGTCCTTCATGACGAACTCGCGGCCGCGCAGGACCCCCGCACGCGGACGGGCCTCGTCGCGGAACTTCGTCTGGATCTGGTAGATCGACAGCGGCAGGTCCTTGTAGGAGCTGAAGAGGTCCTTGACCGTGAGGGTGAACATCTCCTCGTGGGTCGGACCGAGCAGGTGGTCGGCGCCCTTGCGGTCCTGCAGGCGGAAGATGTTGTCGCCGTACTCGGTCCAGCGACCGGTGGCCTCGAAGGGCTCCTTGGGCAGCAGCGCCGGGAAGAGCAGCTCCTGGGCGCCGATGGCGTCCATCTCCTCGCGCACGATCCGCTCGACGTTGCGCAGCACCCGCAGGCCGAGCGGGAGCCACGTGTAGACGCCGGGGCTGACGCGGCGGACGTAGCCGGCGCGGACGAGGAGACGGTGGCTCGGGACCTCTGCGTCCGCCGGGTCCTCGCGAAGGGTTCGCAGGAACAGGGACGACATGTGCAGGGCCACCGGGTCTCCTCATGTGGTGCTGGGTGCACGCGCGGCCGGGCGGGCGCGCGGGTGCGGAACCTTGGAAGGATATCCGCCGCCACGTGGCGCTGCCGGACGCCGCCCTGTCCACTTCCTGTCCTGACCGGACAGGAAGTGGTCATCTTCTTGACGACGGGCCGGACCACCGGTTCAGTGACCGTGCCGGACGACGCCGACAGGCGACCGACGGGCCGGCTGCCGAGCACCCGCCCACCCGAGAACGACCCGAGAACGACCTAGGAACGACTCACGAACGACCCGCGACCTGCTCATCACCGGCTCACGAACGGCCCCGTCCAGAGATCGTGACGTCCTTGTGACAGAACCGCGCGATGTTCGGCCACGTCGGCCCGAGCCGTGCGGAACAATCGGGACGGGCGTACGCGCCTCACGAACACCACAAAGGAGTGTTGACGACCAGATGAGCAACCCCTCCAACCCGGCTCCTGGATCACCGAGCGCCCCGTCGGGTGCCGACACGGCCGGCGCCGCGGCGACCGCCGCCCCGGCCGGCAGCATCATCCTCGAGATGCGGGACATCACCAAGGAGTTCCCCGGGGTCAAGGCCCTCTCCAACGTCTCGATGGCGGTCCGTCGGGGAGAGGTCCACGCGATCTGCGGGGAGAACGGGGCCGGCAAGTCCACGCTGATGAAGGTCCTGTCCGGGGTCCACCCCGCAGGGACCTACGACGGCGAGATCCACTTCGAGGGTCGACTCTGCGAGTTCAACAACATCCGCGACAGCGAGCACGCCGGCATCGTCATCATCCACCAGGAGCTCGCCCTCATCCCGGAGATGTCGATCGCCGAGAACATCTTCCTCGGCAACGAGACGGCCTCCGGCGGCGTCATCGACTGGCTCGCCACCCGCGTCAAGGCCCGCGAGCTGCTCGCCCGCGTCGGCCTCGAGGAGGAGCCGGACACCAAGATCCGCGACATCGGCGTCGGCAAGCAGCAGCTCGTCGAGATCGCCAAGGCGCTGTCCAAGGACGTCAAGCTCCTCATCCTCGACGAGCCGACCGCCGCCCTCAACGAGGGCGACTCCCAGCACCTGCTCGACCTCATCGCCGGTCTGCGCTCCAAGGGCGTGACCTGCATCATGATCAGCCACAAGCTCAACGAGATCGAGCAGATCGCCGACTCGATCACCATCATCCGCGACGGCCGGTCGATCGAGACCCTGCGCGTCAAGGAGGACGGCGTCGACGAGAACCGCATCATCCGGGGCATGGTCGGCCGCGACCTCGAGTCGCGCTTCCCCGACCACACCCCCGAGATCGGCGAGGTCTTCTTCGAGGTGAAGAACTGGACGGTGCGCCACCCCAGCGTCCCGGACCGCCTCGTGGCCAAGCACAGCGACTTCTTCGTGCGCCGCGGTGAGATCGTCGGCTTCGCCGGTCTCATGGGAGCCGGGCGCACCGAGCTGATGCGCAGCCTGTTCGGCCGCTCCTACGGCACCTACGTCGAGGGCACGATCATCAAGGACGGCCACGAGGTCCGGCTGCGGTCGGTCTCCGACGCCATCGACGCCGGACTGGCCTACGTCACCGAGGACCGCAAGACCCTCGGGCTCAACCTCCTCGACGACATCAAGCGGACCACGGTCTCGGCGCGGCTCAAGCGCATCACCCGTGGCTTCGTCGTCGACGAGCGGGAGGAGTACAACTTCGCCGAGTCCTACCGCAAGTCCCTGCGCACCAAGGCGCCCAACGTGGACGAGGGGGTCGCGAAGCTCTCCGGCGGCAACCAGCAGAAGGTCGTGCTCGCCAAGTGGCTCTTCACCGAGCCCGACCTGCTCATCCTCGACGAGCCGACCCGCGGCATCGACGTCGGCGCCAAGTTCGAGATCTACGGGATCATCCAGCGCATGGCCTCGGAGGGCAAGGGCGTCATCCTCGTCTCCTCCGAGCTGCCTGAGCTGATCGGCCTGTCCGACCGCATCTACACCATCGCCGAGGGCGCGGTCACCGGCGTCCTCTCCCGCGAGGAGGCGGACCAGGAGTCACTGATGCGCCTCATGACCCGGCGGACCCACGGCGGCTCGCAGGCGACCACCACCGCGCGCGAGAGCGCGTGACGGGCGCGCCGGCCCCGACCACTCCCCCATCCACACTCGACACAGCCAGGACTGCACCCATGGACAAGGTCAAGAAGATCTTCGGTGGAGACACCCGTCAGCTCGGCATGATCTTCGCCCTCGTGGCGTTGATCATCTTCTTCCAGATCTGGACCGGCGGGCTGACGCTCACGCCGGACAACGTCATCAACATCTTCCAGCAGAACTCCTACATCCTCGTTCTCGCCATCGGCATGGTGCTCGTCATCATCGCCGGCCACATCGACCTGTCCGTCGGCTCCGTCGCGGCCTTCGTCGGCATCTGCGTGGCCATCGCCATGCGTGACTGGAACCTGAGCTGGTGGATGGGGATCCTGCTCGGGCTCGCCATCGGCGCGCTCGTCGGCGCGTGGCAGGGACTCTGGACGGCCTACGTCGGCATCCCCGCCTTCATCGTGACGCTGTCGGGCATGCTGCTCTTCCGCGGCGCCAACCAGTACGTCGGCAAGTCCAACTCGGTCCCCGTGTCCGAGGACTTCCAGGTCATCGGCGGCGGCTACCTTCCCGAGATCGGCCCCGACACCGGCTACAACAACCTCACCGTGCTCATCGGCCTGCTGCTGGCCGTCGGCATCGTCGTCGGCGCGGTGCGCAGCCGCCGCGCCCTCGTCAAGCTCGGCGCCGAGGTCGAGGACGCCTGGATCCTGTGGGTGCGCCTCGGGCTCATCTGCGCCGCCATCATCGGCGCGACGCTGCTCTTCGGCTCGGGCCGCCCGGGCACGTCCTTCCCGATCTCCGGGATCATCCTCGCGGTGCTCGTGCTCCTCTACGGCTTCATCTCCAACCGCACCGTCATCGGCCGGCACATCTACGCCGTCGGTGGCAACCGGCACGCGGCCGAGCTGTCCGGCGTCAAGAGCAAGAAGGTCAACTTCCTCGTCATGATGAACATGTCGATCCTGGCGGCCCTGGCCGGCATGATCTTCGTGGCCCGCTCGACCGCCTCGGGTCCGTCCGACGGTGTCGGCTGGGAGCTCGACGCGATCGCGGCCGTCTTCATCGGTGGCGCCGCCGTCACCGGTGGTGTCGGCACCGTGGTCGGCTCCATCGTCGGAGGCCTCGTCATGGCCGTGCTCAACAACGGCCTCCAGCTGCAGGGCATCGGCGCCGACGCGACCCAGATGATCAAGGGCCTCGTCCTGCTCGTCGCCGTCGCCTTCGACGTCTACAACAAGTCGCAGGGCCGCGCGTCGCTCATCGGCATGATGATGAAGAACTTCCGACGCGGCTCCGACGACGACTCCTCGGCCCCGCCGCCCCCGTCGGCGGCGACCGAGACCACCCCGGTCAGCGAGACGATCCGCCAGTCCAGCTGAGCGGTCGACCCACCGCTTCACCCCACAGACCCGGTCAGGGCGCCGCCCGTGACCGAGAAGGATCCGCGTTCCGCCCGGACGCGATGAGAGGAAAGAGAGCACATGCGTACCTTCACCAAGGTGCTGGGCGTCACGGCTGTGGCCGCCCTTGTTCTGACCGGTTGCGGTCGGAGCAGCGACACCGGCACGACGCCGGGCGCATCCAACGGGGGCGCCGCTGCGGCTGGCTTCCCCGCCGACGCGGTCATCGGCGTCGCGCTGCCGCAGAAGACCTCCGAGAACTGGGTGCTCGCCGAGCAGCTGTTCAAGGACGGTCTGTCCGCGGCCGGCTTCAAGGGCGACGTGCAGTTCGCCAACGGTGGTGTGTCCGAGCAGCAGAACCAGATCTCGGCCATGGTCACCAAGGGCGCCAAGGTCATCGTCGTCGGTGCCATCGACGGCTCGCAGCTGGGCACCCAGCTCAAGGCCGCCAAGGACGCCGGCGCCAAGGTCATCGCCTACGACCGCCTCGTGAAGAACACGGCGGCCGTCGACTACTACGTGGCCTACGACAACTTCAAGGTCGGCGAGCTCCAGGGCCAGGCCCTCCTCGACGGCATGGCCAAGAAGAAGCCGAACGGCCCGTACAACATCGAGCTGTTCGCCGGCTCGCCCGACGACGCGAACGCCCAGGTCTTCTTCGACGGCGCCATGAAGGTGCTCCAGCCGAAGATCGCCGACGGCACCCTGAAGGTCGTCTCCGGCCAGAAGGACTTCAACCAGGTCGTCACGCAGGGCTGGAAGGCCGAGAACGCCCAGAAGCGCATGGACACGCTCCTGTCGGCGAACTACCAGAGCGCTGCGCTCGACGGCGTCCTGTCGCCGAACGACACGCTGGCCCGCGCGATCATCACGTCCGTCAAGGCCGCCGGCAAGCCGGTCCCGATCGTCACCGGTCAGGACTCCGAGGTCGAGTCGGTCAAGTCGATCATGGCGGGTGAGCAGTACTCCACGATCAACAAGGACACGCGCAACCTCGTCAAGGAGACCATCGCCATGGTGTCCTCCCTCCAGAAGGGCCAGACGCCGACCGTCAACGACACCAAGTCGTACAACAACGGCGTCAAGGTCGTCCCGGCCAACCTGCTCCCCCCGGTCATCGTGACCAAGGAGAACGCGGCCCAGGCCTACGCGAACGACCCGACGCTCGAGCCGCTCACCAAGTGAGCTGACCCCAGCGCCCAGTCGTAGCCTGCGAAGGCCCGCCCCCTTGCGGGGCGGGCCTTCGTCGTGTTGCGGGCAAGCGTCCGTCACGGACCCGGCCCGTGGACGGGCGCGGCCGCCCTCACCGTGTCGGCGTAGCGTCTCGCCATGGCCGACGTCTACCTGCACGGGCACCACGCGAGCGTCCTCGCCTCCCACGGGGCACGCACGGCCGCCGACTCGGCGGCCTACCTGCTCCCCCACCTCCGCGAGGGCCTGCGGGTGCTCGACGTCGGCTGCGGTCCGGGCACGATCACGCTCGACCTGGCCGAGGCGGTCGGCCCGTCCGGGGAGGTGACGGGCGTCGAGGTGGTCCCGGGTCCGCTCGCGCACGCGCGCCGTCACGCCGCCGAACGGGGCGACGCGCGCACCCGCTTCGAGGTGGCCGACGTGATGGGCCTTCCGTATGCCGACGCCTCCTTCGACGTCGTCCACGCCCACCAGGTGCTCCAGCACCTCACGGACCCTGTCGGCGCGCTGCGCGAGATGGCTCGCGTGACCGCTCCCGGCGGCATCGTCGCCGTCCGCGACGTCGACTACGCGTCGATGGTCTGGCACCCGGCGTCCGAGGGGATGACGCGGTGGCTCGAGGTCTACCGCCGCCTCGCGCGCCTCAACCACGCCGAGCCCGACGCGGGCCGGCACCTGCTCGCCTGGGCGCACGCCGCAGGGCTGCGGGACCTGACCCCGTCGGCGTCCCTGTGGACGTATGCGACGCCGGAGCAGTGCGCGTGGTGGGGCGCCACGTGGGCTCGTCGCACGCTCGAGTCGACCTTCGCGGCGCAGTCGCTCGAGCGCGGTCTCGTGACTGCTGAGGAGCTGGCGCAGATCAGCGCGGCCTGGCAGGAGTGGTCGACTCATCCCGACGCGTGGTTCGCGATGACCCACGCCGAGGTCGTCGCTCGGCTCTGAGCCGACGGCGCGTGCGGGGGAAATGCCCTCGCGCGCAAGGTCGCCGGTTTGCCAGAGTGGGCGTATGCCGTCAGCACCCCTCACGTTCGAGCTGGTCACCGAGCCCGCCGAGGCGCAGACCCGCTTCGCCGGGCTCGTCGCCGCCGAGCCCGAGGCACTGAGCGTCCTCGCGAGCGTGACGGGGTCCCTCGTCGTGGATCCCGACCGGTATGCCGGCCCGCGGTGGTGGGCGGGGACGGACGCCTCGGGCGAGGTCGTCGCCGCCTTCATGCACACGCCACCGCACCCGCTGCACATCGCGCTGGCGACGCCCGGCCAGGCACGGGGTCTGGCATCACGGCTCGCGGCGGAGGGAGACACCGTCCCCGGTGTCGGAGGCCTGCGCGAGCCTGCTGAGGCCTTCGCCGACGAGTGGACCGCACGCACCGAGGCTGTTGCGAGGGTGGCCATGGAGGTGGGCCGGTTCGACCTGCCGGTCCGGCCCCGGCTGCCCTTCGCGGTCGAGGGGTCCTTCCGGGTCGCCACCGAGGCGGACGCGGCGCTCCTCGAACGCTGGAACCAGCAGTTCGTCGACGCCATCGAGGGCGGGCACGGCCCCCTCCCTGGCCCACCACGTCGCCGACGGTCGGGTCGGGCTGTGGGACCACGGCGGACGCAGCGTGTCGATGGCCTACGCGTCACCCGCCAACGGCGGTGTCACCCGCATCTCGGGCGTGTGGACGCCTCCGGAGCTGCGCGGGCACGGATACGCGAGCGCGGTGGTCGCCGCCCTGAGTGCAGCGCGCCTCGACGCCGGTGAGGCGTGCATGCTCTTCACCGACCTGGCCAACCCGACGTCGAACGCGATCTACCAGGCACTGGGCTACCGCCGGGTCGGCGACAGCATCAGCATCACCTTCAGCGCATGACTCCACCGGCGCGCAGCGCGGTGCGGATCATCGGCCACTGAAGCGGCAGCCTGGCGACGGTAGCGGCGAGGTAGCCCTGTCGCTTCGCGTCGTCGGGGGCCCGGTCGAGCCGACGCTTGGCCTGGCCCGTCATCGTGACGTTCGCGGGAAAGACCGCGACGAGGAGGCCCGCCGACACGATGCCCGCCACACGCCGGGTGCGCGGGACGAAGAGGCCCACCGCACAGGCGATCTCGAGGGCACCCGAGGCATACACCAGGCCCCTGCGGGACGGGAGCTGCTTGGGCACCATCGCCTCGAACGGCTCGGGCTTGACGAAGTGCATCGTGCCCGAGGTCAGGAAGAGGGCGGCGAGGCCGATGACGTCCTTGCCGAGAGGTGCGGGGTTCGCGGTCTTCATGTGCCCACCCTAGGGGCCACCAGCGCTAGAGCAGGACGGTGGTGAACGCGCCCACCTCGCGGAAACCGCAGCGGGCGTAGGTCGCCCGGGCCGCGACGTTGAAGTCGTTGACGTAGAGCGAGACCTCGTCGGCCATGCCCGACAGCACCTGCTCGACGACGCTCGCCATGGCCGGCACGGACAGCCCCTGACCCCGCAGGCGCGGATGCAGCCACACCCCCTGCACCTGCGCGCAGCCCAGGGCGAGCGAGCCGACATCCGCCTTGAACACGACCTCGCCGTCCTCGACCTTGACGAACGTGTGGCCTGCCCGGATGAGGGAGGCGATGCTCGCCCGGTAGCTGCGGTCGGAGCCGAAGTAGGGCGGGTAGCCGATCTCCTCGGTGAACATGGCGGCGGCCGCGGGCAGCACGAGGTCGACCTCGTCGAGGCGAGCCGGCCGGACCTCCGGGTCGACCGCCAGGCCGAGGTCGGACGGCAGGGCACGGGTCGTCAGCAACGGCTGGTGCGTGCGGATCGCGCGCACCGGCCCCCACGTCGGACCGAGGCGCCCCCAGAGCCCCATGACCTGCTCGCTCGGCCCGAAGATCGAGGCACACTGGCGCCGCATGCGCATGATCCGCGCCGCGACGGCTGACACCCCCTCGTCGTCCAGCTCGACCGGGACGACGTTGGCGCTCACCCACGCCAGGCCGCGCAGCTCACCGTCGGCCCAGTGCCCGAGGAACGAGCCCGGCGACGTGCGCAACGACCCCTCGACGATGCGCGCCGCCACGAAGGCGTTGGCCACGCGGTCCCGAGCGCAGACCTCGAGCGCGGCGTCGTGGTCGGCCGCCGACAGGGGTCGCACGGGGAGGCGTTGTCGGAGCACCTCCCAAGAGTGCCTGTCCACGGGCCGGGTGTCACCCCGGCACGCCTCACGAACGCCTCACAGCCTGCCTGCCCGGCGCACGAGCCCGGCGAACCAGCTCGGCGTTGACGCCCAGCGCCCGCTCAGACCCCGGGGTGCAGGACCGGCCGGTCGAGGTCGGTGTTGTCGAGCACCCACGTCGCGCGCGACCGAGGCTCGACGGCTGCGAGGTAGAGGCGCTGCCCGCCGACGTAGCGCTGGTTCGCGGCTGCCTCGGGGTCCCCGTCGTGGCCGTCGCCGAAGCGCGCGTTGCCGCGCGGCACCGAGACGGAGAATGGCACCTCGACCCACACGGCGGCGTCCCACACGTCCGCCAGCTCGGGCCGCTGGAGGAAGATCCCGTCGACGAGCAGCACCGTGTCCGGACCGACCGGCACCGGGTCGGGGCGCACCGGCCGGTCGGCGTCGACGTCGTTGACGGCCGGGGTGACCGGCTCGCCGCGGCGGAACGGCTCGATGACGACGTGGCGGAAGGCGGCGTAGTCGTAGGAGTCCTCGTAGAACGACTCGGGTCCACGACCCCGGGCCACCCGCTCCGCCCTGGGCCGGTGGAAGCCGTCGACCGAGACCCGCAGCACCTCACGATCGCCGGCGAGGGCACCGATCACCTCGGCGAGCTCGTCGGCGAGGACCGTCTTGCCGGCGCCGTCCACCCCGTCGACCGCCACGGCCACCCGCTCACCCGGCCGCAGCGCGAGGATGCGCTCGGCGAGGTCGCGCAGGACGGCATACCGCTCGGTCGAGCGGACGGGAGGGCGCACGTCAGCTGACGGTGACGCTGGGCGCTCCCGCCGACTCCTCGTCTACCGGCTCGCCCATCTCCTCGGCGAGGCGCATGGCCTCCTCGATGAGCGTCTCGACGATCTGGGCCTCGGGGACGGTCTTGATGACCTCGCCCTTGACGAAGATCTGGCCCTTGCCGTTGCCCGAGGCGACGCCGAGGTCGGCCTCACGCGCCTCGCCGGGACCGTTGACGACGCAGCCCATGACCGCGACCCGCAGCGGCACGGTCATGCCCTCGAGACCGGCGGTGACCTGGTCGGCGAGCGTGTAGACGTCGACCTGCGCGCGGCCGCACGACGGGCACGAGACGATCTCGAGCTTGCGGGGGCGCAGGTTGAGGCTCTGCAGGATCTGGATGCCGACCTTGACCTCCTCGACCGGAGGGGCCGACAGCGAGACGCGGATGGTGTCGCCGATTCCCCGCGAGAGCAGCGCGCCGAACGCCGTCGCCGACTTGATGGTGCCCTGGAAGGCGGGGCCGGCCTCGGTGACGCCGAGGTGCAGGGGCCAGTCACCGCGCTCGGCCAGCAGCTCGTAGGCGCGCACCATGATGACGGGGTCGTTGTGCTTGACCGAGATCTTGAAGTCGTGGAAGTCGTGCTCCTCGAAGAGGCTCGCCTCCCAGACCGCCGACTCGACGAGCGCCTCGGGCGTCGCCTTGCCGTACTTCTCCATGATCCGCTTGTCGAGGCTGCCGGCGTTGACGCCGATGCGGATCGAGACGCCGGCGTCCTTGGCCTCGCGCGCGATCTGCTTGACCTGGTCGTCGAACTGGCGGATGTTGCCGGGGTTGACCCGCACGGCGGCGCAGCCGGCCTCGATCGCCGCGTAGACGTACTTCGGCTGGAAGTGGATGTCCGCGATGACCGGGATCTGGCTCTTGCGCGCGATCGCCGGCAGCGCGTCGGCGTCGTCCTGGCTCGGGCAGGCGACGCGCACGATGTCGCAGCCGCTGGCGGTCAGCTCGGCGATCTGCTGCAGGGTCGCGTTGATGTCGGTCGTGGGCGTCGTCGTCATCGACTGCACCGACACCGGGAAGTCGCTGCCGACCCCGACCTTGCCGACCTGGATCTGACGGGTCTGGCGCCGCGGGGCGAGGACCGGCGGGGGCAGGGGCGGCATACCGAGGGAGACGCTCATGCCGCCATTATGTCTCGCCCTGTCGGTGACCCGTGCCCTCGGGCGGCTCAGCCGAAGAGCTTGATCGGCTTGACGATGTCGGCGTAGATGAGCAGGACCGACATCGTGATGAGCACGAGGCTCATGCCGTAGGCGATCGGCAGGCCCTTGGCGACGTCGACGAAGCCCGGGTCGGGGCGGTTGCGCAGGCGCGCCCAGCCCTTCTTGACCGACTCCCAGATCGCACCCGCCACGTGGCCGCCGTCGAGCGGGAGCAGCGGGATGAGGTTGAAGACGAAGAGCGCCAGGTTGAGCGAGGCGATGAGCAGGATGAGCTGGGCGAGCTTGACCCAGTTGCCACCCTCGTCGGCCGGGATGTCGAGGGCTGCGACCTCGCCGCCGATGCGTCCGACGCCCACGACGGAGATGGGGCCGTTGGGGTCACGGGCCTCGGAGCCGAACGCCGCCTGGAAGACGCCGGTCATCTTCTCGGGGATCTTGACGATGATCGAGGCGGTGTCGACGACGCGGGCCCACACGAAGCCCGGCGCCTGGGCGATCGGCGTGCGCACGAGCTCCTGGCCGGGGGTGATGCCGGCGAACCCCATCGACGCGAGGACGGGCTTGCCGTCCTTGGCGACGGGGTTGCCCTGGGCGTCGTACGTGGCGCGCGAGAGGACGGCCGGGGTGATCGAGATCGACACCTTCCGGTCGCCGCGCTCGACGACCCACGTCATGGTGACGCCCTTGCTGTCTCGGATGGCTGCGGTGACCTGGTCCCACGTGGTGACGGCCCTGCCGTCGACGGAGAGGATGCGGTCGCGCGCCTGCAGGCCGGCGGCCTTGGCCGGGGCGACGGGGTCTCCGGGCTTGCACGTGGGCTGCGGCACCTGGAGCGTCGGCGCGGTCGTCGGGACGCAGGCGGACAGGGCGCCGACCTTCGGGGCGACCTGCGGCAGGCCGTAGAGGGTGATGACGCCGGTGATCAGGACGAAGCCGATGAGGAGGTTCATCACCGGGCCGCCGAGCATGATGACGATCTTCTTGCCGGGGCTCAGCTTGTAGAAGACGCGGTCCTCGTCGCCGGGCTTGACCTCCTCCATCGAGTCGGCCCGCGCCTGGTCGACCATCTGGCTGAAACGGCCGGTCGAGAGGGTGCGCAGCTCGCCGGGCTTGTCGCCGGGGCGCGGCGGCAGCATGCCGATCATGCGGACGTAGCCGCCGAGCGGGACGGCCTTGATGCCGTACTCGGTCTCGCCGCGCTTGCGCGACCAGATCGTCGGGCCGAAGCCGACCATGTACTGGGTCACCTTGACCCCGAACTTCTTGGCCGGCACGAGGTGGCCGATCTCGTGCAGCGCGATGCTCAGCGCCACGCCGATGACGACGACCAGGACCCCTAGGAAGAACAGCACCCCTTCATTGTCACATCGACTCCCTGTGATTCCCGACTCGATGTATCTCCGCGGCCCAGAGGCCGCGGAGATACATCGAACGGAGAAGGATCCACAGCCCCCTCCGCCAGGTCCCGGTTGTCCACCGCGGAGAAGCGGCACCCGACCGGCCGTCGACCCCGCCCCCATGGTGGGGCGGTGGAGAGAAGCACCCGTCGCCGTCTGGCCCGAGAGCTCGCCCTGGCCTCGGACGGGGTCCTCTCGAGGAGGATGCTTGCCGCAGCAGGGATCACCCGCCACGACGTCCGCTACCAGGTGAAGGGCGGTCGGTGGCGCCCGTACGGGCAGCAGACGGTGGCGGTTCACAACGGCCCGCTCGGTCTCGCTGCTCGGCGATGGGCAGCGGTCTTCGAGACCGGCGCCACCATCGCCGCGATCGACGGTGTGACGGCGTTGCAGCACGCTGGACTGACCGGCTACGAGGACGACCAGATCCACATCTCGGCCGTCCACAACCACAACACGGATCGCCTATCGGGAGTCACGACGCACAAGGTCATCCGTCGCGTGTCCGGCGAGCTCGGACTGGGCGGACTGCCGCACCCGTGCCCCGAGGTGGCGGCGATCCGGGCCGCGCACTGGGCGAGGTCCGACCGGCAGGCCGCCCTGATTCTCCTCATGACGGTGCAGCAGCGGCTGACGACGCCTGCCCGGCTCGCTGTAGCACAACGCGTCGTCCGTGGACGCACCCGGCGCTCGTTCATCAGGAGCGTCGTGCGAGACATCGCGTTCGGGGTCCAGAGCCTCGGGGAGCTCGACTTCGCCCGACTGTGCCGGTCCCGGGGCCTGCCCGAGCCGTCGCGGCAGGTCGTGCGCCAGACGCCAGGGGGCCGCATCTACCTTGACGTCGCCTGGGACGGCCACGACCTCGTCGTGGAGATCGACGGTGCCCAGCACCGGTGGGGCACTGCGGTGACCTTCGACAACCTGCGGCAGAACGACGTCGCGCTCTCGGGCGACCGGGTCCTGCGGATCGACGTCATCGGTCTTCGCCTCGAGACCGACCGCTTCCTCGACCAGGTCGAGCGCGGCCTGGCGGACCGCCGGTTCGATGTCTAGCCGCGTGCCCTGGGCCGCGGTGATACATCGAACCCGGGTCAGGCGGGGGTGATCGCGTGGGCGGCGGCGGCTCGCGCCCAGGCGTCGGCGGCGAGGACGTCGTCCAGCGTGAGGTCGCGGCCCCGCGAGCCCGGCTCTGCGGCATACGAGTCCACGACCGCGGCCACCGTGTCGACGATGTCGACGAAGTCGATGCGGCCCTCGTGGAAGGCGTCGACGGCGACCTCGTTGGCGGCGTTGTAGACGGCCGGCCACGTGCCGCCGGCCTCCCCCACCCGCCGGGCCAGGGCGACGGCCGGGAAGGCCTCGTCGTCGAGCGGCTCGAAGTCCCAGCTCTGCGCCTTGGTCCAGTCGACCGGCACGTCGGCGTCGGCGATGCGCTCGGGCCAGCTCATCCCGAGGGCGATCGGCACGAGCATCCGCGGCGGCCCTGCCTGGGCGATCGTCGAGCCGTCGACGAACTCGACCATCGAGTGGATCATCTGCTGCGGGTGCACGACGACGTCGATGCGCTCGAACGGGATGTCGAAGAGCAGGTGCGCCTCGATGACCTCGAGCCCCTTGTTGACGAGCGTCGCGGAGTTGGTCGTGATGACGCGCCCCATCGAGAAGTTGGGGTGCGCGAGCGCCTGCTCGGGCGTCACGTCGGCGAGCTCTGCCCGCGAGCGCCCCCGGAACGGGCCGCCGCTCGCGGTGACGACGAGGCGGCGCACCTCCTCGGCACGGCCGCCGCGCAGGCACTGGGCGATGGCCGAGTGCTCGCTGTCGACGGGCACGATCTGGTCGGGCGCCGCGACGGCCTTGACGAGGGGCCCGCCGATGATGAGCGACTCCTTGTTGGCCAGGGCCAGCGTCGTGCCGGCGCGCAGCGCCGCGAGCGTCGGCTCGAGGCCGATGGCACCGGTGATCCCGTTGACGACGACGTCGGCCTCCCGGGCGGCGAGCGTCGTGCTGGCCCCGGGACCCACGAGCAGCTCGGGGTCGTATGCCGTGACGCCGGCCGTGTCGGCCGCGCGGGCCACCGCTCGGGCGAGTTCCTCCTGCGTCCCTGCGGCGACGGCGACGACGGGGACGCGCAGGGCGACGGCCTGCTGCGCGACGAGGTCGAGGTTGGTGCCTGCGGAGAGCCCGACGACCTGGAAGCGGTCGCGGTTGCGCTCCACGAGGTCGATGGCCTGCGTGCCGATCGACCCGGTGGATCCGAGCAGGGCGATGCGGCGGGGGCGGGCCGTGGTGTCAGTCACCCGGGCATTCTCGCGCAGGCCGGCCTCAGGCGGTCACTCCCCTCGCCCGGAGCAGCTCGTCGCGCTTGAACGCGTAGGCGACGGCCCACGTCATGCGCAGGCGGTACATCCGGATGTCGTCGCCCCAGGACAGGGGGCTGGTGCCGTAGTGGGCGGTCCAGTGGGCGTCGACCTCGTCGAGCTCGGGCCCGGGCGCGAAACGCTCGGCCGTGCCATGGCTGAAGAGGGCGAGGTCCTCACCGTCGACGTGGGCGACGCTCGCGGCCGGACGTGCAGCCAGGTGTCGCGCCTTGGCCGAGGTGCCGGAGGTGCCGAAGGTCCACGTGCCGTGGAGGAAGTGGCCGTCGAGCGCGCTGATGCGGGGCTCGCCGGCTGCGGTGACGGTGGCGACGGAGAGCACCTTCATGCCGGTGAGCAGTGCGACGAGCTGCTCGGCGGTGAGGGTGCGGTCGTCGTCGATGATGCTGCGCAGGTGGCCCGACGCGCGGGCGTGGGAGGCGTCGAGCAGGGCCTGCAGGGCGGCTGTCTCGTCCGGTGTCTCGAGCATCCTCAGACGCTAGCGCCGTGCACCGACGACCGACCCGTCGCGCGCGTGGACGCGCAGCGGCAGCTCACCACCAGGTGGTCTCGCTCGCGGCGTAGAAGCCGTCGTCGTTCCACGTGCGCCACGTCCCGACGTCGTAGCCGGCTGCGGGCGCCGCCACGTGCGGGGGCGGCAGGAGCACGCTCGACGGCACGGACGCACGAGCGCCCACGGCCGACTCCGCCCCGGCGCCGACCTCACCCGCCGCCCCCGGTGACGGGGGTGCGGGGCTCGCCGGGACCCCGCTCGGGGGCGGCAGGTCAGGCCCCTGCCCGGGTGGCGGGGGTGCGAGGCTCGCCGGGACCCCGCTCGGGGGCGGCAGGTCAGGCCCCTGCCCGGGTGGCAGGAAGCCCGTCGCCGGGTCACGTTGCGGGACGACACCGGCCTCGGCGAGGTTCTTGACGACGGCGAGACGGGTGGCCATGAGCGCGGCGATCCCGGACCCGTCGACGACGCGTCCGGGCCCTGCCGGGAGCCAGCCGGTGAAGGTCTCGGTGAGCCGGGCACCGACCTCGCACGGCTCGACGGTCGTGACGACGTCGGCCTCGTGGGACGAGGTCAGGTCTCGCTCGACGGTCCGTCCGGGCTCAGGCGACGGGGCGACGAGCGACACCGAGCAGGCCCGGCGTCCGTCCCCCTGTCGGTGGACCGCGAGCACGTGCTCGCGCCCGGGCTCGTCGGCGAGCTCGAGGCGCACGAGCTGCTCGAGCGAGGGCTTGAGGAGCTGCTCGGACGACGGCTGCTCGAGCAGCTCCCGGAGCCGGTCGGGAGCGACCGCGATGTCGACCGAGGCCGACTCGTGCACGGGCAGGACCCCGGGTCCGCCCGCCGTCGCCGGACCGTGCCCCACGAAGCCGCTCGCCATCGCGTCCTCGACCGGCCCGTCGGACGTCGGGTCGGTCGTGCGGCTGCGCGGGGTGCCCTCGACGTCGGCCTTGAGCCCGAGCAGCGCCCGCGCGACCCAGGACCGGGCGAACTCCGCCGCGGGGTCCGTCGGCGCGAGACCGTCGAGCCGCTGGGCGACGACGCAGCCACCGTCGAGCGGCTCGACCGTCGTCGTCAGGGTGAGCGGCGTCGCGCCGTCCGCGGTGCGGCACACGACCTGCACCCCGTGCCGGACGTCGACGACGGTGCTGAGGCCCACCCAGAGCCGGCCGTTGGACCGCCGCCACACGCCGGCGAACTCGGGCAGACCGCCGGGGCCCGAGGCATGCAGGGCGAGCACCCGCACGCAGTCGACGCCGAGCTCGGCGCCCGGGGCGGGGGCCACGAGGTGCGGCCAGACCTCCGACGGAGCACGCTCGATGAAGACCCGGTGGCCCACGTCGCGCACCACGACGGCCGGGGCGGGCTCGTCACGGCGACCGCCCCGGTCCCCGAAGAGGTCGCGCAGAAGGCTCACGCCCGGCAGTCTCCCCCAGCGCGCCGGGCACGTCAGAGGATTCGCCGTTTAGGCGGCTGGGGCATGATGAGGGCGTGAAGACGCTCGGCTCGCGTCAGGTCCTGCTCGGCGTCCTCGCCGTGGCCGTCGTCGTGCTCGCCTGGGTCGTCGTCCGAGCGGGCCAGGGTCCGACTGCCACGTCGACGCCGAGCGGGCCGGGAGCAGCCGCGACGGCCCCGTCGACACCGGGCCCTTCAGGCACCGACCCCGTCTCGGGCCTGCCCTGGGTCGCCGAGTCCGCCCTGCCGCGGCAGGCGCGTGACACGCTGGCGCTGATCCGGGCCGGTGGACCGTTCCCCTACCCCCGCAACGACAACCAGACCTTCACCAACCGGGAACGCCTGCTGCCACAGGAGGCCCGCGGCTACTACCGCGAGTTCACCGTCGTGACACCGGGATCCGCCGACCGCGGCGCCCGTCGCATCATCACCGGGAGCAGCGGCGAGAAGTACTGGACCGACGACCACTACGCGTCGTTCAGTCGCATCAGGGAGGGCACGTGACGACGTTCCTGGGCAGGCACAGCGAGGCCGACGACCACATCGAGCAGCTGCGGTGGCTCGGCCACGACGTCCGCGTCGTCTCCGGGGGCGACGACAAGGCCGGCGTGCTCGAGGCCTTCGCCTCGGGGCTCGCGCTGCCGGAGTGGTTCGGCCACAACTGGGACGCGCTCCTCGACGCCCTCCGGGACCTCGACGCACCTCGCGACGCACCCATCGAGCTCGTGTGGGACCACGCCGCCGGCCTGCGGGCGCGGGACCGCGACGCCTACGACACCGTCGTCGAGATCCTCGAGCAGGTGGCCGACGAGCGCGACGACCTGCACGTCACGGTCGTGACCCGCTGAGACGCTGACGCGCACGGGCACGCATGCCGTGACGCGACCTCCCACAAGAGCGCGGGGACCCGCTCCCGCCGCCACACGGCATACGCCCTCGGGACCTCAGGAGACGAAGACCCGGTCGTCGATGAGCCGCTCGGTGACCTCCTGGCCCTCCGTGTGGAACCGGCCGTGCTCGAAGTCCTTGGCGAACTCCAGCTCGACGTGGGCCTTGCCGTGGCGGTTCTTCTCGACGCTGACCACCGACCACCCCCGGAAGCGCTGGATGTTGCCGAGGTCGTAGACGAGGTGCTCGCGCGAGACGATGTCGACCTTGTCGTTGACGATGAGCACGACGTCGGCCTCGAAGGCGAGGGCCGAAGAGCCCCGCAGGTCGTGGGTGCGCATCCGGTGGCCGGCCGCGAGGGCGTCCTTGTCGGCGGCCGAGATCGCCACGACGGGCACCCGGGCCGACAGGGCGAGGTCCTTGAGCCCCTCGGCGGCGGCGGTGATCCGCTCGTCCTCGCCGGGGCGGTCGACGGGCAGCTTCTGGATGTAGTCGAGCAGGACGAACGGTGCCTGCCCCGTCGCCTCGGTGACGCGGTCGACGGTCGCCGCGATCTGCTCGAGCGTCGTCGTGGCACCGGACGACTCGTGGATCTGGAGCCGGTCGCCGTAGCCCACCAGGGCGGCGTGGGCGCGGGCACCGCCGGGCAGGCTGCCGAGCACGGCGTCGAGCGAACCGCCGTCCTCGGCCGTCTCCAGCGCCCGGCGCACGTCGACGACCCCGGCGACCTCGCCAGGGTCGCCCTCGGCCGCCTCCATCGAGATGAGGCGCTCGAGCAGCGTGTGGCTCTCGTGCTCGTAGGAGAAGACGAGCGCGCTCCCCCCGGCCGCGACGACGTTGCGGCCGAGCTGGAGACCGATCGTCGTCTTGCCGTGGCCTGCCGGACCCCCGAGGAGCACCAGCTCGCCGGAGCGCAGCCCGCCGGTCAGGACCGAGTCGAGCGCCGGGAACCCGGTCGGCCACACGCGCGCACCGGCAGGCGACCCGCCCCGCAGGACCTCGTCCGTCTCGCTGAGCAGGGCATCGAGCGGACGCAGGGATCCGGCGTCACGCGGGCCGGCTGGTGTCACCATGCGCAGATTGGACCACAGCGCACCCGGCCGACGGGTCGGTTCGGGGAAGGTGCCTCCGTGAAGGTGCGCCGGTGGAGGTGCCCCGGTGGAGGCGCCCCGGTCAGAGGGCGATGCCGACGTACTTCGTCTCGAGGTACTCCTCGATGCCCTCGAAGCCGCCCTCGCGCCCGATCCCGGAGGACTTGACCCCACCGAAGGGAGCCGCGGGGTTGGAGACGATGCCCTGGTTGACGCCGACCATGCCGTACTCCAGGGCCTCGCTCATCGTGATCGCGCGGGAGAGGTCCTTGGTGAAGAGGTAGGCGACGAGGCCGTACTCGGTGTCGTTGGCGAGGCGGATGGCCTCGGCATCGGTGCGGAACGTCGTGACGGGTGCGACGGGACCGAAGATCTCCTCCCGGGCCATGTCGGCGTCGGTGGGGACGTCGGCGAGCACGGTCGGGCTGTAGAACCAGCCATCGCCCTCTGGGGCGGACCCGCCGACGAGGACCTTGGCGCCCTTGGCGACGGCGTCGTCGACGAGCGCCGAGACCTTGTCGCGGGCCTTCTCGTCGACGAGGGGGCCGACGTCGACGCCGTCCTTGGTGCCGCGACCGAGGGTGAGTGCGCCCATGCGTCGGGCGAGCCCGGCGCTGAACTCGTCGGCGAGCGACTCGTGGACGTAGAAGCGGTTGGCCGCGGTGCACGCCTCGCCCATGTTGCGCATCTTGGCGAGCATGGCGCCCTCGACGGCCTGGTCGACGTCGGCGTCCTCGAAGACGAGGAACGGCGCGTTGCCGCCGAGCTCCATCGAGACGCGCAGGATGCCCTGGGATGCCTGCTCCATGAGGGAGCGGCCCACGGGGGTGGAGCCGGTGAAGGTGAGCTTGCGCAGCCGCGGGTCGCGGATGAGGGGCTCCATGACGTCGCCGGTGGTGCCGTGCGTCGTCATGACGACGTTGAGCACACCGTCGGGCAGGCCGCACTCGCGGAGCAGCTCGGCGAGGGCGAGCATCGTCAGGGGGGTCTGGCTCGCCGGCTTGATGACCATGGTGCAGCCGGCCGCGATGGCCGGACCGATCTTGCGGGTGCCCATGGCGAGCGGGAAGTTCCACGGCGTGATCATCAGCGTGGGGCCGACGGGCTGCTTCATCGTCATGAGGCGGGTCGCGCCGTTGGGCGCCGTCGACCAGCGTCCCGAGATGCGCACGGCCTCCTCGGAGAACCAGCGGAAGAACTCGGCGCCGTAGGCGACCTCTCCCCGGCTCTCGGCGAGCGTCTTGCCCATCTCGAGGGTCATGAGCATCGCGAACTCGTCGGCGCGCTCGGTGATCTTCTCGTATGCCGCCCGCAGCAGCTCCCCACGCTCACGCGGGGCCGTGCGGGCCCAGTCGGCCTGCGCCGCCACCGCGGCGTCGAGGGCCGCCCTGCCGTCGGCGACGGAGGCCGCCGCGACGTGGGTCAGCACCTTGCCGGTCGACGGGTCGTCGACGGCGATCGTCTGACCGTCGCTGCCGTCACGCCACTGCCCGCCGATGAGCAGGCCCTTGGGCACTGCGTCGATCACTGACTTCTGTGTCACCGCTGCCATGCGAGAAACCCTATTCCTGTTCGGTTGGTGGTCGGCGGCGACCCCGGGGGTGCGCCGGCAGGGGGCGGACCAGCGGACGCTGCCGCGCCGGCCTCGGTTCTGGTTCCGGTGCTGGTCCCCGTGCTGGTCCCCGCGCTGGTCTCGGCACCTGCCTCAGCGCTCGTCGATGCCCCACGGAGAGCCGTAGCCCTCGGGCTTCGCGGCCGCCAGCAGGTCGAGGAACGGCACGGCGTCGAAGGCCTCGGGGCCGAGGACACCGGCGCCCTTCCACGTGCCACGGGCGAGCAGCTCGAGCGCGACGACGGGGTTGACCGCCGTCTGCCACACGACGCACTGGGCGTCGTAGGCCGCCATCGTCTCGGCGTTGTCGACGACGTGGTAGAGGTACGTGCGGCGGGGCCGACCGTCCTTGCCGGTGCCGGTGACGTAGAGGCCGGCGCAGGTCTTGCCGGTCATCCGCGGACCGATGGTCGCCGGGTCGGGCAGTACCGCGGCCACGACGTCTCGCGGTGAGACCTGCACGCCCTTGACGCTCACCGGCTCGGTCCGGTCGAGTCCCAGGGTGCTCAGGACCTTGAGGATGCCGATGAACTCGTCGCCGAGGCCGTACTTGAAGGTGACCCTCCTGGCATCGACCCAACGCGGCATGAGGAGAACCTCCTCGTGCTCGACGTTGACGCACTCGACGGGCCCGATGGCCTCCGGGAAGTCGAACACCTCGGGCTCGCTGAAGGGCGCCGTCGTGAACCAGCCGCGGTCCTTCTCCCACACGACGGGAGGGTTGAGGCACTCCTCGATCGTCGTCCACATCGAGAAGCTCGGGGCGAAGATCTCGTTGCCGTGCTCGTCGTGCACGACGAGGTTGGCGCCGTCGCGGGTGCCGAGCTCGTCGATCTCGGAGAAGAGGTGGTCGGCGGCGTAGCGGGCGAAGACGTCGGACAGCCCGGGTTCGACGCCGATGCCGACGAGCGCGAGCCGGCCGTCGGCCTCCCACTCCCCCGCCACCGCGAACTGCTCGTCGCCGAGCTTGACGCCCGTGACGGCATACGGCTGCTCGGGATGGCGCTGCGACAGGCTCATCGCCATGTCGAGGTAGTCGGCCCCGGCAGCCTTGGCACCGTTGAAGATCGGCATGACGAACTTCGGGTCGACGGCGTTGAAGACGTGCGTCGCCTCGTGCTCGCGGGCCAGCGCCGTCACCGCCTCGACCGACGATGCGTTGACCTGCGCCGCGACGAAGCGTGCGTCGCCGCCGCCGCGCGCGGCCACCGCCGCGACGGTGCGCTCGGCACGCGTCACGTCGTAGTCGGCGACCACCCAGCGCTCGAAGAAGTCACGCTCGGAGGCGATGCGCGCGGCGGCGTCACCGACCCCACCGGAGCCGATCATGAGGACACGCATGACGAATCAGGCCACCTGTCGGTTGCGGCGTCGCCCGAGCAGCTGACCTGCCAGCACGATGACGAGGGCGCCGAGGAACATCACGGTGCCGATGACGTTGATCTGCACCGGCGTGCCGCGCTGCGCGGCACCCCAGACGTACATCGGGAACGTCACGGACTCGGGGCTCGCGTTGAAGTTGGTGATGATGTAGTCGTCGAACGACAGCGAGAACGCGAGCAGCGTGCCGGCGGCGATGCCGGGCGCCACGAGCGGCAGGGTCACCTTGAGGAAGGTCTGCACCTCGTTGGCGTAGAGGTCGGCCGCCGCCTGTTCGAGGCGCGGGTCGAGCGAGGCGACGCGCGCCTTGACGGTGACGACGACGAAAGACAGGCAGAACATGATGTGCGCGATCAGGATGGTCGTGCGTCCCGTCGGGATGCCCATGGCGATGAAGAGCGTCAGCAGGCTCGACCCCATGACCACCTCAGGGGTGGCCATCGGCAGGAAGATGAGCAGGTTGGTGCCGGCCCTGCCCCGGAACTTGTAGCGCCCCAGCGCGAAGGCGACCATCGTGCCGAGGACGGCAGCGGTCAGCGAGGCGATGAGCCCGATCTGGAGGCTGAGTCCCACGGACTGGCAGACCCCCGGCACTCCGCACGGGTTGGTCCACGCGTCGAGCGAGAACTGGGTCCACTCGTAGTTGTAGCGCCCTGCCGGCTTGTTGAACGAGTAGGCGATGACGACGAGGTTCGGGAGCAGGATGTAGAGCATCACCAGGACGCCGATGATGATGACGAGGTTGCGTCGCAGCCATGACATGTCAGACCAGCTCCTCTGTGCCGGCGCGGCGCACGTAGGTGATGACGAGGGCGACGATGAGCAGCATGAGGATGAAGCTCAGGGCCGCCGCCGTCGGGTAGTCGAGGACGCGGAGGAACTGCGCGTCGATGACCTGGCCGATCATGACCGTCCGCGTGCTGCCGAGCAGCACGGAGTTGATGTAGTCACCCGTGGCCGGGATGAAGGTGAGCAGCGTGCCGGCGACCACGCCGGGCAGCGAGAGCGGCCAGATGACCCGTCGGAACGCCTGGAAGGGCGAGGCGTAGAGGTCGCCCGCCGCCTCGACCAGCCGGTGGTCGAGACGCTCGAGGTTGGAGTAGAGCGGCAGCACCATGAACGGCAGGAAGTTGTAGGTCAGGCCGCAGATGACGGCGAACGGCGAGAAGAGCAGCTGGTCGTTGTTGATCAGACCGAGCGTCCGCAGCACGTCCTTGAAGCCCGTGAGCAGGAACTCCGTCCCGGTCGCGTGGGTGACCTGGTAGAGCAGGCCGCTGTCGCCGAGGATCGTCTGCCAGGCGAGCGTCCTGATCAGGAACGAGGTGAAGAACGGGGCGATGACGAGCACCAGCAGGAAGTTCTTGTACCTGCCCGAGCGGTGCGCGATGAACCAGGCGAGCGGGTAGCCGAGCGCCAGCGTCGCCAGGGTGGCGACCCCTGCGTAGACCAGCGACCGGACCATCTGAGGCCAGTAGGTGGACAGGGCGTCCGCGTAGGTGGCGAAGTTCCACGTCAGCGTGTAGCCGTTGTCGACGTCACCGGTCTGCAGCGACTGCGACGCGAGCGACAGCATCGGGACGACGAAGAAGACGACGAGCCAGAGCAGGCCCGGGAGAAGCAGCAGGTAGGGCACCCGCGCGCCGCGGCGCCGGCGCGGCTTCGCTCCGGCGGTCGTCGGCTGCGTCGGCGTCACCGGGAGTGTGGTCGCTGACATGTCACTCGTCCTCGATGTGCTCGGCCCCGGCGTCCGCGTCCTGCGACGCGTCGAGGGCGAAGCTGTTCTCCGGCACCCAACCGAGCGTCACGTTCGAGCCGAGCTGGGCCCGCGGCATGCCGTCGTTCTGCTGGACGACGGTGAGCTCGCGGCCCCACGGCATCGCCACGAGGTACTGGGTGGCCACCCCGAGGAACGACACGTCGGTGACCTCGCCCTTGAGCGTGTTGAGGCCGGTCGCGTCGGCGGAGTCGCTGATGATGCGGACCTTCTCCGGACGGATGCCCAGCCACAGCTCCTTGCCACCGTCGGGCAGCGACGCGGCGGGCACCGTCATGGCGACACCGTGCACGTCGAGCGACGCGACCCCCTGCGAGACGCCGCTGACCGTCGCGCGCAGCAGGTTGGACTGCCCCAGGAAGTTGGCCGCGAAGGTCGACTCCGGCTTCTCGTAGAGCGTGCCCGGGTCACCGACCTGCTGGAGGCGACCACCGTTCATGACGGCGATGGTGTCGGCCATGGTCATGGCCTCCTCCTGGTCGTGGGTGACGTGCACGAACGTCAGGCCGACCTCCGACTGGATGCGCTTGAGCTCGATCTGCATCTGGCGACGCAGCTTGAGGTCGAGCGCGCCGAGCGGCTCGTCGAGCAGGAGGACGTCCGGCCTATTGACGACGGCGCGGGCCAGCGCCACCCGCTGCTGCATGCCGCCCGAGAGCTGGGTCGGCTTCTTCTTGGCCACGTGCGCGAGCTCGACGAGCTCGAGGGCCTCCATCGCCTGGACCCGCCAGTTCGAGACGCCGCGGCGCTTCAGGCCGAATGCGACGTTCTCGAGGATGTCGAGGTGCGGGAAGAGAGCGTAGTTCTGGAACACCGTGTTGACGTTGCGCTGGTAGGGCTTCGTCGCCGTGATGTCCTGGCCGCCGATGGAGATGGTGCCCGCTGTCGGCTGCTCGAGGCCGGCGACCATGCGAAGCGTGGTCGTCTTCCCGCAGCCGGACGGACCGAGGAGGGCGAAGAACGACCCTTGCGGGATCGTCAGGTCGATGTTGTCGACCGCCGTGAACGTCTCGTAGGTCCGGGTGACACCGGTCAGCACCAGGTCACCACTCGCGCGCTCAGCCATCAGCCGGTCACCAGCGCCTGGAACTTCTTGTTGTACTTCGTCTCCTCGGCGGCAGTGAGGCCACGGAACACGTGGGCCCGCGACAGCGTGTCGGCCGAGGGGAAGATGAGCTGGTTCTTGGCCACCTCGGAGTCCTGCTTGGTCAAGATCTCCTGCGCCCCCTTGACCACCGAGATGTAGTTGACGTAGTCGACGACCTGGGCCATGACCTTGGGGTCGTAGTAGTAGTTGATGAGCCGCTCGGCGTTCTTCTTGTGCTTGGCGAGGGCCGGGATGACGAAGTTGTCGGACCACAGCGTGCAGCCGGTCTGGGGCAGGACGTAGCCGAGGTCGGGGTTGTCCGCGCGCAGCTGGACGACGTCCCCGGTCCAGGCGAAGCACGCGGCCGTGTCTCCGGAGGCGAGCGGCTTGGTGTAGTCGTTGCCGGTGAAGCCCTTGATCTGGCCGGCGTCCTTGGCCTTCTGCAGCTCGGCGATGGCGGCGTCGAAGTCGGCGTCGGTGAAGCTCTCGATCTTCTTGCCCATCGCCATCAGCACGAGACCGACCGTGTCGCGCATCTCGGTGAGCAGCGTGACCTTGCCCTTGAGCGCGGGGTCGGTGAGGAGCTGGTCGACGGACTCGACCTTCTTGCCCCCGGTCGCCTTGGGGTTGTAGGCGATTCCGGCGAAGCCGCTCTGCCACGGGAGCGAGTGCACCCGGCCGGGGTCGAAGCTGACCTGGGTCAGCGAGTCCTGGAGGTTGACGTGGTTGGGGATGTTGGCCATGTCGAGCTTCTGCACGTAGCCGAGGCGGATGAGGCGTGCCACCATCCAGTCGGTGCTGACCCAAACGTCGCGGCCCGTGTCGCTGCCCGCCTCGAGCAGCGGGCGCACCTTCGCGTAGAACTCGTCGTTGTCGTTGTAGTCCTCGGTGTAGTTGACCTTGATGCCGGTCTGCTTGGTGAACTCGTCGAGGCTCGGGCGCGCCTTCGTCTTGTCGTCGACGTCGATGTAGGCCGGCCAGTTGGACCAGTTGACGACCTTCTCGGTGTCGGACATGTCCTGGGCGGCCGCCGCCGTCTTGGCAGGTGCCGTTCCGGACCCCCCGGGGCCGGTCGTGGGGTTCTTGCCCGCGGACCCGCAGGCCGCGAGGAACGCGGCCGCGCTGACGCCGGCGGCGCCCATCATCGCGGACCGACGTGACACGAGACCACGCATCAGCGCTGCGCGCAGGTACGGGTTGTCGGTGTCGAAGCTCTTGTCGTTCATCTCATTGACTCCAGGGGGTTTTGAGTGGGTCGTTGGGCGGAGGGATCGACGGTGACCCGGTGGTGCGGGTGGGCTGCGCCCGACGTCACGACTCGATGTTGGCCATGACGTGCTTGATGCGGGTGTAGTCCTCGAGGCCGTACATCGACAGGTCCTTGCCGTAGCCGCTGTGCTTGAAACCCCCGTGCGGCATCTCGGCGACGATCGGGATGTGGGTGTTGATCCAGACGCAGCCGAAGTCGAGCCTCTTGCTCATGCGCATGGCCTTGCCGAAGTCGCGGGTCCACACGCTCGAGGCGAGGCCGTACTGCACACCGTTGGCCCAGGCGAGCGCCTCGGCCTCGTCGCTGAACTGCTGCACGGTGATGACCGGGCCGAAGATCTCGCTCTGGATGTGCTCGTCGTCCTGGCGCAGGCCGGCCAGCACCGTGGGCTCGAAGAAGAAGCCGTCGCCCAGGGTGTTGACCCGGGACCCGCCGGCGGCGACGCGGGCGTGGTCGGGCAGCCGGTCCATGAAGCCCGAGACGTGCGCCATCTGGTTGGCGTTGTTGACCGGGCCGAGGGCGGCGTCCTCGTCGTGCGGCATACCGACCTTGACCGAGCTCTTGGCGTACTCGGCGAGCGCGGCGACGAAGTCGTCGTGCACCCGGGGACCGGCGAGCACGCGCGTCGCGGCGGTGCAGTCCTGGCCGGCGTTGAAGTAGCCGGCTCCGGCGATGCCCTCGACCGCGGCCTCGATGTCGGCGTCGTCGAAGACGATGACCGGCGCCTTGCCACCGAGCTCGAGGTGGACCCGCTTGAGGTCGCGCGAGGCGCTCTCGGCGACCTGGATGCCGGCGCGCACCGAGCCGGTGATCGCGACGAGCGACGGCGTCGGGTGCTCGACGAGCATGCGGCCCGTCTCGCGGTCGCCGGTGATGACGTTGAAGGTGCCCTCGGGCAGGAACTCCGACGCGAGCTCGGCCATGAGCAGGGTGGTCTCGGGCGTGGTGTCCGACGGCTTGAGGACGATGGTGTTGCCCGCGGCGAGCGCCGGGGCGATCTTCCACATCGCCATCATCATCGGGTAGTTCCACGGCGTCACCTGCCCGACGACGCCGATGGGCTCTCGGCGCACGAAGGAGGTGTGGCCCTTCATGTACTCGCCCGCGGACTTGCCCTCGAGCACCCGCGCCGCGCCGGCGAAGAAACGCAGCTGGTCGACCATCGGCGGGATCTCCTCGCTCCGCGTCAGGGCGTGCGGCTTGCCGGTGTTCTCGCCCTCGAGGCGGATGAGGTCCTCGGCCCGCGCCTCGATGGCGTCGGCGAACTTCAGCAGCGCCGCCTGGCGCTCGCTCGGGGTCGTGTCTCCCCACGTCTCGAACGCGGTCGACGCCGCGGCATACGCCCGGTCGACGTCGGACTGGCTGCTGACGGGGGCCTTGGCCACGACCTGGGCGGTCGACGGGTCGACGATGTCGGTCGTCGCATCGCCCTCGGGGTCGACGTACTGGCCACCGATGAAGTTGCGGAGCTGGCGCGGCTGGGAAGTCATGCGGGAATGCTAAACGCAGACCTTCGCAATCAGGAAGACTTGTCGAGAAGAAACTTCGGAATCAGTTGCGGCGGGACTTGCCAACAGCGTGTTCCACAGGTCAAGATCGGCGCATGACGACCATCCGTGGCGTGGCCAACGCGGCCGGCTCCGGGGGCAACGGTGCCAAGAAACCCTCGGTCAACCTCGACGACGTGAGCAAGACGATCATCGAGCTGCTCCAGCACGACGGGCGCAAGTCCTACGCGTCCATCGCCCAGGAGGTCGGCCTCTCCGAGGCGGCGGTGCGCCAGCGCGTGCAGCGCCTCCTCGACGCCGACGTCATGCAGATCGTCGCGGTGACGGACCCGCTGCAGGTCGGGTTCCAGCGCCAGGCGATGGTGGGCCTGCGGGTCTCAGGGGACATGACCTCGGTCGCCGACGCGCTGACCGAGATGGAGGAGGTCTCCTACGTCGTCACGACCGCCGGGAGCTTCGACGTGCTCGCCGAGGTCGTCTGCGAGAACGACGCCCACCTGCTCGAGCTGCTCACGAGCCGCATCCGCCCCCTCCCGGGCGTCACGGCGACCGAGACGTTCGTCTACCTGAAACTCAACAAACAGCTCTACAACTGGGGTACACGATGAGCATCAACCCGAACGAGGTCTGGGAACCCACCTCGGACCACCGCACGCCAGCCGGCACCCTCCACTCGGAGGCGGCCCGCGACCACCTGTGGATGCACTTCACCCGACACTCGGTCTTCGAGGACCGCAGCGAGGGCGGCCTCGGCCACACGGTCCCGATCATCACCAAGGGCCAGGGCTGGAAGATCTGGGACGACCGCGGCAACGAGTACATCGACGGTCTCGCCGGGCTCTTCGTCGTCCAGGCCGGCCACGGCCGTGAGGAGCTCGCCGAAGCGGCCGCCAAGCAGGCCAAGGAGCTCGCGTTCTTCCCGCTGTGGAGCTACGCGCACCCCAAGGCCATCGAGCTGGCCGAGCGGCTCGCGAGCCACGCTCCCGGCGACCTCAACCGGGTCTTCTTCACCACCGGGGGCGGCGAGGCGGTCGAGACCGCCTGGAAGCTGGCCAAGCAGTACTTCAAGCTGACCGGCAAGCCGACCAAGCACAAGGTCATCTCGCGCGCCGTCGCCTACCACGGCACCCCGCAGGGCGCCCTGTCGATCACCGGCATCCCGGCGGCCAAGGAGATGTTCGAGCCGCTCGTGCCCGGCGCGCACAAGGTCCCCAACACCAACATGTACCGCGCCCCCGAGCACCTGCGCGACGACGAGAAGGCGTTCGGCCGCTGGGCCGCCGACCGCATCGCCGAGGCCATCGAGTTCGAGGGCCCCGACACCGTCGCCGCCGTCTTCCTCGAGCCGGTGCAGAACTCCGGTGGCTGCTTCCCGCCGCCAGCGGGCTACTTCGAGCGGGTCCGCGAGATCTGCGACGAGTACGACGTGCTGCTCGTGTCCGACGAGGTCATCTGCTCCTTCGGCCGTATCGGCTCGATGTTCGCGTGCGACGACTTCGGCTACGTGCCCGACATCATCACGTGCGCCAAGGGCATGACGAGCGGGTACTCCCCCATCGGCGCGATGATCGCGAGCGACCGGCTGTTCGAGCCGTTCAAGTCCGGCACGACCTACTTCCCGCACGGCTACACCTTCGGCGGTCACCCGGTGTCGGCCGCGGTCGCGATGGCCAACCTCGACATCTTCGAGCGCGAGGGCCTCAACGACCGCGTGAAGACCAACGCCCCGATCTTCAAGGCGACGCTCGACAAGCTGCTCGACCTGCCGCTCGTCGGCGACGTCCGCGGCGCCGGCTACTTCTACGGCATCGAGCTCGTCAAGGACAAGGCCACCCGCGAGACGTTCAACGACGCCGAGTCCGAGCGCCTCCTGCGCGGCTTCCTGTCCAAGGCGCTCTTCGACGCCGGTCTCTACTGCCGTGCCGACGACCGGGGCGACCCCGTCATCCAGCTCGCGCCGCCGCTCATCATGGGCCCGGAGCAGTTCGACGACATCGAGTCGCGGCTGCGCTCGGTGCTGACGGAGGCCGAGAACCACCTCTGACCCGCTCTTCCCGACTCCGTGCGTATGCCGTGGGGGTGTCGCCGGCCACGAAGCCACCCATTCGCGGGTGGCTTCGTGCGTTCCCCGGTGGGGACGGCTGCGCGTCGGAGGAACGCTGGCACGGGCCGTTCGTTGGGGTAGGTACCCGACGAGTGCGACGCCGACGCACCGCCGACACCAGGAGAAGACATGGGATTCCTCGACAAGCTGCTCGGACGCGAACCGCTCCAGCAGCAGCGCCCCCAGCCCGTACAGCCCTCACAGCAGCAGCTCCCACAGCCCCCGAGCGGGCAGCCGTATGCCGTCCCGGCGCCCCACGGGGGCGCCTCCAGCGAGGACGAGCGGGCCATCGCCCGCTACAAGTACCTCCTGCGCACCGCGCCGCCCGAGGACATCGAGCGGGTGCACACCGAGGCCTTCGCCAAGCTCTCGCCCGAGCAGCGCCAGATGGTGCTCCAGCGCCTCAACGAGGACCTGCCCGAGGGTGAGCGTCCGCGCAGCGACCAGCCCGCCGACCTCGCGCGCAGCGCGACCCGCGCCGAGATGGGCCGCCCCGGCTACCTGCAGGGCGCCTTCGGTGGCGGGCGACCCGGTGGGATGGGCGGTGGGATGGGCATGGGCGGCATGATCGCCGGGTCGATGCTCGGCACCATCGCGGGTGTCGTCGTCGGCTCCGCCCTCGCCGACATGATGCTCGGCGGCTACGACTCCTCCCCCGAGGCCCAGGAGGCCGGCGACGCGACGACCGACGCCGGTGACGGGGGCGACGCCGGTGGAGATGCCGGCGGAGACGCCGGCGGAGATGCCGGCGGGTCCGACTTCGGGGACTTCGGTGGTGGAGGCGACTTCGCCGGCGGCGGCGACTTCGGCGGCGGGGACTTCGGCTTCTGACCGATCCGCAGCCCGACGTCCGCAGCGGCGTTCGTTTCCGGTGGTGCCCGACCCGCTCGGGCCTGCGGAATCGGACGCCGCTCCTGCGTCCGGTCCCTGCGTGTCAGGCGCGCGCCGGGACGGTGCTGGGGAAACCCCAGACGTAGGGCTGGTCGAAGGTCCGGACGCGGTACTCGCGCACGGCGGAGACGGTGTAGCGGTAGGAGTAGCGCCCGAGGTTGTCGGCGTAGACGTTCTTCAGTCCGTGCCAAGTGGTCGTCCCGGGCGTCCGCCACTCGATGACGCCGGTGGCACGGCCCCACGTGCCGAAGGCGTGCGTCGAGGTCCAGTAGCGGTACGAGCGGGTGCTGACGGTGACCGTCGCGCCCGAGCGCCTGGCGGAGACGTAGCTGGCGGAGCCGACCCGCACGTCCATCCGGACCGTGTTGAGGTCGTCCAGCGTCAGGGGCGGCAGCGTGCGCTCCGGGGTCCAGGTCCAGACCCCCAGACGCGACGTGTCGAAGATCTGGGGAAGCGCATCGATGCCTCGCGCGGTGGTGGTGTGATCCGTCAGGAAGATGACGGTGCCCTGGACGGTGCCTCCGGCCATCCCGGACCACGAGTCCCACGTGTTGGTGAAGTACTCGAAGTCCTGGCAGTCGGTCGTCACGGTCGCGTTCGCCGTTCGGTCCGGGACGGAGAGCACCACCTTCGGCTGCACCCACAGGTGCGCGTAGGTGCACGGCCCTGCAGTGGTCGCCGTCCGCTCGGCGGCGCGGGCCGGGGCCCCGGTCGTCGCGACGAGGGCGACGAGGGTGACGAGCGCGACGGACATCGACCGGACCAAACCAGCGCGAATCCCCATGAGCCGGAGGCTACGCCGCCGTGGGCCGGCGCGGGTGGGATCGCGGTGACGAGGATCCTCAGACGCCCGCGAAGCCGTGGAAGAGCGCGGCGATCGCGAGGATCACCGGCACCGAGACGAACGTGCTGACGAAGATTACGTCGCGCGCGAGGTTGACCTCACGGCGGTAGCGGACGGCATACGTGAAGATGTTCTGCGCCGTCGGCAGGGCGGCCGTCACGACGACGGCGAAGAGCGCCTCCCCGCGCAGCCCGAGCGCGAGGCCCACCCCGAAGGCGATGGCCGGCATGAGCACGGCCTTGAGGACGACGATCGTCCAGACGTGCCCTGCGGACCGTCCGGTCGCAGGACGCGGGCCGCGGCGCAGCGAGATGCCGAACGCGACGAGCATCGAAGGCACGGCCATCGCCCCGAGCAGGTCGATCGGCGCGGCGACGACGCGCGGCAGGTGGATGTCGAAGACCGCGATGAGCAGGCCGGCCACCGCACCCAGGGTGATCGGGTTGCTGAAGACCCGGCGCAGGCTGCGCCCGAGCGTCGGTCGCTCCCCACGGGCGTCGCTGTCGAAGAGCGCCATGGCGACCGGCGTGATGATGAGAAGCTGCATGAGCAGGGTCGGCGCCACCCAGGCGACGTCGCCGAGGACGTAGAGCGCGATCGGGATGCCGAGGTTGCCCGCGTTGACGTAGGCCGCCGAGAGGCTTCCGATGAGCCGGGAGCCGAGCGTGCCTCCCTCCCAACGGATCCGGGCGATGAGCAGGTAGGTGCCGACGACGAGGGTGAAGCTGATCAGCGAGGTCACGAGGTTGGCCGAGAGCACCGCGTCGAGCGACGTGCGCTGCATGACGGTGAGCAGCAGGGCCGGGGACGCGACGTAGAAGGCCAGGCGCGAGAGGTTGACCTGTGCCGAGTCGTCGAGCACGCGACGGTCGGCCAGGAGCCAGCCGACCGCGACGATGACCGCGATCGTCGCGAAACCCTCGAGCACCCCGACCATGCCGATGATCCTTGCAGCGACGGCGCACGACGCGTCGCGCGGGTCCGACCCTCGGCCTCCGGCGCGCGGCAGGATGTGCCCCATGGAGATCGAGACGCTGGACGAGCTGGACGACCACCTCGACTCCGACGGTCCCCTGCGCGGCCTCCGCCTCCAGGACCTCGACCTGACCCACTACGGAGAGCGGCTCGCCGCCCGTGGGGACCTGACCGGACTCGTCGTGCTCGGCGGCACGGTCCCCGTCCCGGTGGCGGAGGTGCTGCTCACCCGGGGCGCGATCCTCTTCCCGGGCCTGGCCGACGCACCGGTGGACCCGTGGCGTGGCCTCTACTTCCCGTCCGACCTCTATGCGGGTCTCGAGCACGGCTACGCCGCGACGCCGGACGCCCTGGCCTACGCGTGGTTCGTCGACGCCCGTCTGCGCACCGACGCGTACTGCACCCTCGTCCGCGCGATCCACGACGACTCCGCGACCGACGAGCTCGACGAGTTCGTGCAGGGCCGGTCGGTCGTCGGGATCATGGGTGGCCATGCGCTGCAACGGGACTCGGCCTCCTACGCACGGGCTGCAGGGCTGGGACACGCCCTCGCCGAGGGGGGCCACCTCGTCGCGACAGGTGGAGGCCCGGGCGCGATGGAGGCGGCCAACCTCGGCGCGCTGTGCCGCAGCGCTGCTGCAGTCGAGGAGGCGCTGGGTCGCCTCGCCGGCGTGCCCGGCTTCCGCCCTGACGTCACGGCCTGGGCCACCACCGCGCTGGCGGCCCGCGACCTCGTCGTCGGCGACGAGCCCGCGGTGCCGTCCGAGAGCCTCGGTCCGTCGGCCCGCTCGCTCGGCATCCCGACGTGGTTCTACGGCCACGAGCCGCCCAACGTCTTCTGCGACGTCATCGCGAAGTACTTCTCCAACGCGATCCGCGAGGAGGGGCTGCTCGCGCGGTCGAACGGCGGGATCGTCGTGCTCGACGGGGCGGCCGGGACGGTGCAGGAGATCTTCCAGGCCGTGACCCCGCTCTACTACGCGCCGGACGACGCCCCGCTGCCGCCGCTCGTGCTCGTGGGTCGTGACCACTGGACCGAGCGCGTGCCGGTGTGGGCGCCCCTCCAGGCCATCGCCGCCGGTCGCCCGATGTCGGAGGCGATCCACCTCGTGGACTCGGTCGAGGAGGTGCTCCCCCTGCTGGCGCCGCACACGTGATTCGAGGTGATCGCGGAAGCCACGTCCGTGCCGGGATCACCTCGAACCAGCAGTCACCTCGAACGGGCGTCAGGCGGAGGGGCCGCGCAGGACCGGGGTCAGGGTCTCGAGCACCGAGGCGTCCTCGATCGTGGCCGGCACCGACGGGCTCTTGCCGTCGGCGAGCTCGCGCATCGTCTTGCGCAGGATCTTGCCCGAGCGCGTCTTGGGCAGCCCGGCCACGATGTCGACCTGGTGCAGCGCCGCGACCGCGCCGACCTCGGCCCGCACCCGGGCGACGAGCTCGCGCCTGATCCGATCGCCGTCGGCCTCCGCGTCGACCCCCGACTTGAGCACGACGAGGGCCCGTGGCACCTGGCCCTTGAGGTCGTCGTGGACACCGATGACCGCGCACTCCGCCACCGCCTCGTGCCCGGCCAGGGCGGCCTCGAGCGAGCCCGTGGACAGGCGGTGACCGGCGACGTTGAGCACGTCGTCGGTGCGGCCCATGACGTAGAGGTAGCCCTCCTCGTCGAGGTAGCCGCCGTCACCGGTCAGGTAGTAGCCCGGGTAGGCCGAGAGGTAGGAGCTGACGTAGCGGTCGTCGTCGCCCCACAACGTCGGCAACGTGCCCGGCGGCATCGGCAGCTTGATGCAGATCGCGCCCTCGACGCCGGGCTCGACCGGCTCACCCGTGCCGTCGAGCACCTGCACGTCGTAGCCCGGGACGGCCACCGTCGGCGAGCCAGCCTTGATCGGTAGCAGCCCGATTCCTTTGGGGTTGCAGGCGATCGGCCAGCCCGTCTCGGTCTGCCACCAGTTGTCGATCACCGGCCTGGCCAGCGCCGCCGAGGCCCACTCGTAGGTGTCGGGGTCGAGACGCTCGCCCGCGAGGAAGAGGGCCCGGAAACGGGAGAGGTCGTGCTCGGCGACCTTCGACGCCGTCGAGTCGTCCTTCTTGATCGCCCGGAACGCGGTCGGGGCGGTGAAGAGGCAGACCGCGCCGTACTCGGCGATGACCCGCCAGAAGGCGCCCGCGTCGGGGGTGCCGACGGGCTTGCCCTCGTAGAGCACCGTCGTGGCCCCGGTCAGCAGCGGGGCGTAGACGATGTAGGAGTGGCCGACGACCCACCCCACGTCGCTCGCGGTGAACATCGTCTCGCCCGGTGCGACGTCGTAGAGGTTGGCCATCGACCAGCGCAGCGCCACGGCATACCCACCGCTGTCGCGGTAGATCCCCTTGGGCTTTCCCGTCGTGCCGGAGGTGTAGAGGATGTAGAGCGGGTCGGTCGCCGCGACCGTCACGCACTCGCTGCCCTCGCGGGCGGCGTCGCCGGACTCGAAGTCGCCCCAGTCGATGTCGCGCTCGCCCAGCTCGGCGACCTGCTGCTCGCGCTGGAGGATGACGCAGTGCTCCGGCTGGTGCTCGGAGCGCCGGATGGCCTCGTCGAGGAAGGGCTTGTAGGGCACGACCCGGCTCGGCTCGACGCCGCACGAGGCTGACAGCACGACCTTGGGCGCGGCGTCGTCGATGCGCGCCGCGAGCTCCTGCGGGGCGAAGCCGCCGAAGACCACCGAGTGGATGGCGCCGATGCGGGCGCAGGCGAGCATGGCGACGACCGCCTCGGGGACCATCGGCATGTAGATGACGACCCGGTCGCCCTTGCCGACGCCGAGACCGCGCAGGCCACCGGCCACGGCGCGCACCCGCTCGAGCAGGACGGCATACGTCATCGTGCTCTTGGTGCCGGTGACCGGTGAGTCGTAGTGGATGGCGGCCTGCTCGCCCCGCCCGGCGGCGACGTGCCGGTCGACGGCGTTGAAGCACACGTTGAGCTCGCCGTCGGGGTACCACCGGTAGAACGGCGGCCTCGAGTCGTCGAGGATCCGCGTCGGCGGCGTCACCCAGTCGATGCCCTCGGCCGCCGTGCGCCAGAACCCTTCCGGGTCGCGCAGGCTGGCGTCGTAGATGCCTTGGTATGCCGTCCCAGCGCCGTCGCTCATGGGCTCACTGTGCCGCCGGTGAGGCCTCCGCGCCAGAGTCCGTGCGCCGAGGTGACGCATCTGACAGACGAGCGGTCGTGATCGCGACGCACATGCCGGCGGCGACCAGGCACAGGGCGCCTGCGACGTACCACGCGAGCGTGTAGGTGCCGAGGTGGTCGCGCACCAGGCCGGCGCCGAGGGCCGCTGCGGCGGCACCGAGCTGGTGCGAGGCGAAGACCCAGCCGAAGACGATCGGGGCGCGCTCGCCATAGGCGCTCCGGCATAGGGCGATCGTCGGGGGCACCGTCGCGACCCAGTCGAGGCCGTAGAAGAGCACGAAGGCGAGCATGTTGACGTGCATCGAGTCGCTGAAGAGCGACGGCAGCAGGAAGAGGGAGGCTCCGCGCAGCGTGTAGTACGCCGCGAGCAGGATCCTCGGGTCGACCCGGTCGGTCAGCCAGCCCGAGAAGATCGTACCGACGACGTCGAAGACGCCGACGAGCGCGAGCAGGCTCGCCGCGGTCGTCGTCGGCATGCCGTGGTCGTGGGCGGCCGGGATGAAGTGGGTGCCGACGAGGCCGTTGGTCGACGCGCCGCAGACGGCGAAGCTGCCGGCGAGCAGCCAGAACACCCGGGTGCGCGCCGCGTGGCGCAGGGTGTCGACGGCGAGGCGGAACGGGTGCCCCGTCGGTCGGGGCGGGCGCGTCGCCGAGGTGCCGGCGGGAGCGCCGTAGGCCGTCAGGCCGAGGACGCTCGGGTGGTCGTGCAGCTTCCACAGCACGAGGGGCACGACGGTGAGCGCGGCCGCCGAGGTGGCGATCGCCGCGCTGCGCCAGCCGTGGCTCCCCGCCAGCCAGGCGAGGAACGGCAGGAAGACGAGCTGGCCGGTGGCGCCCGCTGCCGTGAGGATGCCCGTCACGAGGCCCCGCCGCGCGACGAACCAGCGACCGGCGACGGTGGCCACGAGCCCCATCGACATGGCGCCGGTGCCCATCCCGACGACGATCCCCCAGCAGAGGACGAGCTGCCACGACTGCGTCATCCAGATGGGCAGGAGCGAGCCGACGCTGACGAGCACGAGCGCGACGGCGATGACCCGCTGGATGCCGAGGCGCTCCATGAGGGCGGCGGAGAAGGGCGCGGCGAGCCCGAAGAGCACGAGGTTGACCGAGACAGCACCCCCGATGACGCCTATCGGCCAGCCGAACTCGTCGTGCAGCGGCGTCATGAGCACGGCCGGGGTCGAGCGGAAGCCGGCCGCCCCGATGATCGTCAGGAACGTGACGACGGCGACCCACCAGGCGGGGTGGACCCGGTGCCCGGCAGGCGCGGGCACCGTGGTCGGCGGCAGGGTCTCGTCGGCGGAGGAGTGTCGGTCGGTGAGGCTCACGGGTCAAGACTGCGGCATACGTCGAGGGTCGAACGAGTGGCCAGAGAGACATCATGTGCAAGGATCTGGCCATGCGCCACGTTCCCGGACGCCCGCACCTCGTCGTCGTCCTCGCCCTCGACACCGCCATCGCGTTCGAGATCGGGCTCCCCCACCGGTTCCTCCGGGCGGGGGCCCTCGAACCCGACCGGCCCGGCCCGGGCACGGAGCCGGTCCCGCCCTACGACGTGCGACTCGTGACGCTCGACGACGGGCCGGTGACCACCTCCGCGGGGTATGCCGTCCTGCCGACCCACCCGAACACCGAGCTCGCGCGCGCGGACACCGTCGTCGTGCCCGGCATCAACAGCGACATCGTCGAGACCGGGGTCCTCCCCGACGAGCTGCGCCGCCTCGCCGCGACGGCCCGACCTGAGGCCCGCTGGCTCTCCATCTGCACCGGCGCCTTCGTGCTCGCGGCCCTCGGCAAGCTCGACGGGCGGGAGGCCACGACGCACTGGTGCCACGTCGACGCCTTCCGCCGTCACTTCCCCCAGGTGCGGCTCAACCCCGACGTGCTCTACGTCGACCACGGCGACGTGCTCACCTCCGCCGGCAACGCCGCCGGCATCGACCTGCTGCTGCACGTGCTGCGCTCGGACCTCGGCACCGAGGCCGCCAACCGCGTCGCCCGTGGCGCGGTGGTCGCACCCTGGCGGGCAGGAGGGCAGGCCCAGTTCATCGACCGGCCCGTGCCCGACGAGTCCGAGGCCGGCACCGGCGCCACCCGGGCGTGGGTGCTCGAGCACCTCGGCGAGCCGATCGGGCTGTCCGACATGGCCCGTCACGCCGGGACGAGCGTGCGCACCTTCACCCGCCGCTTCCGCGAGGAGACCGGCGAGACGGCAGGCACCTGGCTCGCCCGCGCACGGGTCGACCGGGCGCGGCACCTGCTCGAGACCACCGACCTCCCGGTCGACCGCGTGGCTGCCGCAGCCGGCTTCGGCACAGGCGCGTCGTTGCGCCAGCACCTCTCCGCGGCCGTCGGCGTGTCACCCTTGGCGTACCGGCGCACCTATCGCTCCGACTCCGCCTGAGGGCGAGCGTCCGACCGGTCAGGTGGCGAGCGGCAGGTGGGGGTGCAGCGGCGAGCGTCCTTGGAACGACAGGATGGCCGGGTTCTGGACCACGCCGTCGTGGATCTCGATCGCGCGACGGATCGTCGGGTTGGCGTCCCACGCCTCCGGACCGGCCATGACGGTGGGGAGGAAAGGCAGCAGGCCCTCGCTGATCTCCCACGTGGCCGCGTCCCAGAGGTAGGACGGGCTGTGGTCGACGGCGTAGTAGAGCACGTGGTCCCCGACGACGAAGGTCGGGTCGGAGAAGCTCGTCGGCCTCGCCCACGAGAACCCCATGCCCTCGTCGCACGACACGTCGATGACGAGGCTCCCCGGGCTCATCCGCTTGAGGTCGTCCTCGGTCATGAAGGTCAGCGGCGCATCGGTGTCCTGCAGCACGCAGTTGACGACGATGTCGTGCTCGGCGAGGAACTCCCCGAGGGCCACCGCACCGTGCTCCGTGACGGCGTGGCTCACCCGCGAGGTGGTCTCGTCGGTGTCGAAGTGCACGATCGTGGCGGAGTGGATCGGCGACGCGACGGCCGCCTTCTGCCGGTGGGTCAGCACATCGACCTCGCCGATGCCGAGCGCGTTGAGCGCCGTGACGGCCCCGCGCGCCGTGGCGCCGAACCCGATGACGACGGCGCGCCGGTGGGGACCGTAGTCGCCGGAGATGCCGGCGAGCGAGAAGGCGTGCAGCACCGAGCAGTAGCCCGCGAGCTCGTTGTTCTTGTGGAAGACGTGCAGGTTGAAGGAGCCGTCCTTGTTCCAGTGGTTCATCGCCTCGAAGGCGATGAGCGTCAGCTGCCGGTCGATGGCGACCTGGGTGAGCTCGGCGTCCTGCACGCAGTGGGGCCACCCCCAGAGCACCTGGCCGACCCGGAGGACGGAGATGTCGCTGAGGAGCGGCTTGGGCGCGAGGATGACGTCGCACTCGGCCACGAGCTCTTCCCGGCTGCGGAAGCCCCCGACGAACCGCTCGAGCTGGTCGTCGGCCACCCCGTGGCGCTCGCCGTAGCCGTGCTCCAGGAAGACGCCCGGCCTCAGTGCCTCGGGGATGCGGTGGAGGTGCTTGGGGTGCAGGGGCAGCCGGTGCTCGTTCTCCTTGGCCGACCGGGCCGTGACCCCGACGGTGAGCTGGACCATGCGCGAACCTCCTGGTGGACCGGGACGCACCCTGCCCCGCCGGCCTGCGGCGGGGACGCACGGACGCGGACGCCCCAGGTCGCGAGGGGCCCTGGGCAGGCCCGACCTGCCCAGCCTACGCGCGTCAGGCCGTCGAGGCGGCGAGCTGGCCGCACGCCCCGTCGATGTCCTGCCCACGAGTGTCGCGGATGGTCGTGGGGACGCCGTGGGCACGCAGCCGCTCGACGAAGTTCTGCTCGACGCCCGGGCGGGAGGCGGTCCACTTCGACCCCGGCGTCGGGTTGAGCGGGATCGGGTTGACGTGCACCCACCCGCGTCCGCGACGGTTGAGCTTCTCGCCCAGCAGGTCGGCGCGCCAGCCCTGGTCGTTGATGTCGCGGATCAGGGCGTACTCGATCGACACGCGCCGGCCGGTGGCCTCGAAGTAGCGGTAGGCGGCGTCGAGCGCCTCGTCGACGGACCAGCGGGTGTTGATCGGCACGAGCTCGTTGCGCAGCTCGTCGTCGGGGGCGTGCAGCGACAGCGCGAGCGTGACCGGGATGCCCTCGGCCGTGAGCTTGTCGATGCCGGGGACGAGCCCGACCGTCGACATGGTGATGCCGCGCGCCGACATGCCGAGGCCGTCGGGCGTCGGGTCGGTGAGGCGCCGGATCGCACCGATCGAGGCCTTGTAGTTGGCGAGGGCCTCACCCATGCCCATGAAGACGACGTTGCTGACGCGCAGCGGCTCCTCGCGGTCCTCGTCACCACCGCCGGCGAGCTCGCCGCGCCGCAGCGCACGGGCGGCCCAGACGACCTGCTCGACGATCTCGCCCGCCGACATGTTGCGCGTCAGGCCCGCCTGGCCGGTGGCGCAGAACGGGCAGTTCATGCCGCACCCGGCCTGGCTCGAGATGCAGATGGTGACGCGCTTCGGGTAGCGCATGAGCACCGACTCGACGATCGCGCCGTCGTGCAGGCGCCACGCGTACTTCATCGTCTGGCCGTCGTCGGCGACGCGCTGGACGATGGGCGTCAGGAGGGTGGGGAGCAGGTCGGCGACGAGCTCGGACCGCACGGCCTTGGGCAGGTCGGTCATCTGCTCCGGGTCGTCCTGCAGCCGCTCGAAGTAGTGGGTCGAGAGCTGCTTGGCCCGGAAGCCCTTGTGTCCCAGCGCTTCGACGGCCTCCTTGCGCTCGGCCGGGGAGAAGTCGGCCAGGTGCCTCGGCGGCTTGCCGCGGCGCGGCGCGCGGAAGGTCAGCTCACCGGGGGCGGGGCGGGAGGTCGTCGGCTCGGGCAGCGCGACGGGCGCGACCTCGGTGGCGGGGGCTGGGGTCTCGGTCATCTCCCCTCCAGTGTCTCAGGTGGAGTCAAAACGGGGGCCGACCCACCGGCCGCGGGCGTATGCCGCCCTCCCGCCGCGGGAGCGGCCGGCTCAGTCCCCCGGGTCGACCACGACCGCCCGCTGCTCGGAGATCCCGTTGCCGCCGTCGACGACGAGCACCTGGCCCGTGACGTAGGAGGACTCGCGCGCGGCGAGGAAGGCGACGGCCGCGGCGACCTCGTCGGCCGTGCCGGACCGCCCGAGCGGCGTGGCGCGCCCCTCGCTCGTCTCGTCGGCGGTCTGCGAGCCCGTGGCGACCCAGCCGGGTGCGACGGCGTTGACCGTGGTGCCGTGCGGCCCCTCGTCGACGGCCAGGGCCCGCGCGAGCCCCAGCAGTCCGGCCTTGGCGGTGGCGTAGGCGACCTCGCCGCGCATAGCCATGAGCCCCCCGGTCACGCTGCTGACGAGGACGAGCCGGCCCTCGCCCGACGTGCGCAGGTGCGGCAGCGCGGCCCTGCTGACGAGGTAGGCGGTGTCGAGGTTGCGGGCGAGCGAGCGGTGCCAGCGGTCGGGGTCGGTGTCCGCCGCGTCGCCCCCGAGGGTGTCGGGGTCGGCGGCACTGGTCATGCCGGCGTTGGCGACGACGACGTCGAGACGGCCGTGCTCGTCGAGGCAGGCCTCGACGAGGCACTGGGCCACGTCGGGGTCGGTGAGGTCGCCGACGTGGGCGCTCGCGACGATCCCCTCGCTCCGGAGCTCGGCGACGCGGGCGTGCACCCGGTCGGTCGTGGCGGCGATGACGACCCGGGCGCCCATCCGACCGAGCAGCCGCGCGGTGGCCAGACCGATCCCGCTGGGGCTGCCGGCTCCCGTCACCAGCGCGACACGTCCGTCCTGGCCGAAGGGGGTCATGCGACCCCGCCTGCGACCGCGGCCCTCCGGGCCCGACGCATCGTCAGGCCGGCTTGGCAGCGAGCAGGGTCAGCACGGCCCAGACGATCGGCGCGACGACGACGAGCGAGTCCAGGCGGTCCATGACGCCGCCGTGGCCGGGCAGCACGTTGGACATGTCCTTGATGCCGAGGTCGCGCTTGATGAGCGACTCCATGAGGTCACCCACGGTGGCGGCCACGGCCACGCCGACACCGAGGGCGATCCCGATCACCCACGAGTGGTCGAGCAGGAGGTGGACCGTCAGGGACCCACCGACGATGCAGAAGACCACCGAGCCCGCGAAGCCCTCCCACGACTTCTTGGGACTGATGGTCGGGGCCATGGGGTGCTTGCCGAAGAGGACGCCCGCGGCATACCCGCCCACGTCGCTGCACACGGTGGTGATGAGGAAGACGAAGACCCGGCCCACGCCGTCCTCGGGCGCGAGGAGCAGCACCGCGAAGCCGACGAGGAACGTCGGGTAGGTCGAGACGAAGATGCCGCCGAGCACGTCTCGGCCGGCGCCGTCGAGGCGACCCGTGCCCCGCCAGAGCACGACCGCCAGGCACGTCAGCGCCCACGCGACGACGAGTCCCGCGGGGCCGTGGACGTAGGCGGCCCACAGCATGCCGACCATGCCGACGACCGGCGGGGCCAGCGGGGCGTGGACACCGGCGTTGCGCAGGGCCGCCCGCAGCTCCCAGATGCCGACCGCGACGGCGATCGCGACGAGGACGACGAACGACTCCTTGCGGATGAGCAGGGTCGCCACGATGAGCACACCGAGGCCCACACCCACGCCGATCGCGGCGGGCAGGTTGCGCCCCGCCCGGCTCTGCTTCTTCTCGAGGACCTGCTCCGGAGGGAGGCCGGCGAGCTCGTCGAGCGTCGGGTCGTACGGGACGGGCTCGAGCGGACCGGGCCCGTCGTCGCCACCCTGCGCGGGAGGCGCAGGATCCACGGGGTCCGACGGGGAGTCAGTCGTCATCATCGGGTCGAGCATCGAGGTCACACCTCGAGCAGCTCGGCCTCCTTGGCCTTGACGAGCACGTCGACGAGGTCGGTGTGCTTCTTGGTGAGGCCGTCGAGCTCCTTCTCGGCGCGCGTGCCGTCGTCCTCGCCGACCTCGCCGTCCTTGACGAGCTTGTCGATGTCGGTCTTGGCCTTGCGGCGGATGTTGCGCACGGAGACGCGGGCGTCCTCGGCCTTGCCGTTGGCGAGCTTGATGTACTCGCGGCGGCGCTCCTCGGTCAGCTCGGGCATGACGCACCGGATCTGGTTGCCGTCGCTGCTCGGGTTGACGCCGAGGTCGGAGTCGCGGATGGCCCGCTCGATCTCGTGCATGGCGGACTTGTCGAACGGGATGACGAGGATGGTGCGCGGCTCGGGGTTCTGGAACGAGGCGAGCTGCTGCAGCGGCGTCGGCGCGCCGTAGTACTCGACCGTCAGCTTGTTGAACAGTCCGGGGTTGGCGCGGCCGGTGCGGATGCCCGCGAAGTCCTCCTTGAGGACCTCGACGGCCTTGTCCATCTTCTCCTCGGCCTCGAACATCGTCTCTTCGATCATGGGTCTTCGGTTCCTCGTCCCTCGTTCGTCGTCGTATGCGGTGCGGCGCTGCTCGCGTGGTCACGCGACCGGGCGCGGCGGCCGGGCTCAGGCGTTGGTGACCAGCGTGCCGATCTTCTCACCGAGCAGGGCGCGCGTGATGTTTCCCGCGCCCTCCATGCCGAAGACGACCATGGGCAGCTTGTTCTCCATGCAGAGGCTGAAGGCGGCGGCGTCGACGACCTTGAGGCCCTCGACGATGGCGTCCTGGAAGGTGACGGTCTCGAGCTTCTTGGCCTCGGGGTTGGTGCGCGGGTCGGAGTCGTAGACGCCGTCGACGCCGTTCTTGGCGATGAGCACGGCGTCGCACTTGATCTCGAGGGCGCGCTGGGCGCTCACGGTGTCGGTGGAGAAGAACGGCATGCCGGCGCCGGCGCCGAAGATGACGACGCGGTTCTTCTCGAGGTGCCGGATGGCGCGGCGCGGGATGTAGGGTTCGGCGACCTGCTGCATGGCGATCGCGGACTGGACCCGCGTCTCGACGCCCTCCTTCTCGAGGAAGTCCTGCAGCGCGAGGCAGTTCATGACGGTGCCGAGCATGCCCATGTAGTCGGCGCGGGTGCGGTCCATGCCGCGCTGCTGGAGCTCGGCCCCGCGGAAGAAGTTGCCACCGCCGATGACGACGGCCACCTCGACGCCACCGCGCACGGCGTCGGCGATCTGCTTGGCGATCCCGGCGACGACGGCCGGGTCGAGGCCGATGCGGCCACCCCCGAACACCTCGCCGGAGAGCTTGAGAAGGACCCGGTGGAACGGGGTCGTCGGGGCGGCGGTCATGGCGCAGGGCCTCCTCGTGGGCAGCGTTCCGGCGGTCGGTCGATCTTTCCACATCCGGGCTGCATCGACCGCATCGGGCTCAGGGGGTGCCGACGGTGGCCCTGACGGTGTCGAGGACGGCCGGAAGGGCCGCGGCGAGGCGCTCGTAGTCGCTCTCATCGTTGTAGGGCGCCGCCGCGAGACGGAGGTAGCAGCGGCCCTCGAAGGCGATGGGCGGCACCACGAACCCGGCGGCATAAAGGCGCTGCCACAGCTGCTCGGCGTCCTCCGACGTCGTGGCCAGGCCCTCCGGCAGGGCGACGAGCCGCAGGCACGGGGCCGACGGCGTGCCGCCCTGCAGGTGCTCGGTGCCGAGCGCAGAGCGCACGTGCTCGGCCCCGCGCAGGAGCAGGTCGGCGTTGCGCACGACCTGCTCCCAGCCGCCGAGCCCCCGCCACGCGGCCAGGCCGTCGGGGACGGCGACCCACGACGAGTGGTCGACCGTGCCCTGGAGGTCGAACCGCTCGGGATAGGGCAGCCCGTGGCTCCACGACGTCACGAGCGGACGCATCGACGCGCGGTGCTCCTGCGCCACCCACAGCGTCGCGGCCGCTCGCGGCGTGTAGGCCCACTTGTGCAGGTTGCCGGCCCAGAAGGCCACGCCCAGCGCCTCGATGTCGAGTTCGGGCAGGGCGCCCGGCACGTGCGCGGCGTCCACGAGGACCGGCACCGGGGCCACCGCGGCCGCCACCGCTGCGACCGGCAGCACGAGAGCCGTGGGCGAGGTGATCTGGTCGATGACGACGAGCCGGGTGCGCTCGGTCAGCGCGGCCACGAAGGCCGCGACGACCGCGTCGGGGTCGGCGTCGACGGGGAAGGCCGCCGTGCGCAGCGTCGCGCCACGTGCCTCGGCGGACCAGCCTGCGGTGAGGTAGCCGTGGTTGCTCACGACGACGTCGTCGCCCGGAACGATGTCGAGGCCCTGGAGCACCACACCGACCGCCTCGGTGACGTTGCGCACGAGGGCGGTCGACTCCGCCGGCAGCCCGAGGAAGCGGGTCGCCGACTCCCGCGCCGCGGCCAGGAGGTCGGGCAGCTCGTCGCGGAAGGCCCGCATCGGGGCCTGCTCGATGCGGGCCCGGGCGCGGTCCTGGGCCTGGCGGACCGCCCGGGGCACGGCGCCGAACGCACCGTGGTTGAGGTGGGTCAGGTCCGGGTCGAGCTCGAACTGCTCGGCGATGTCGCGACGCACCGGGCCATCCTGCCAGCGGGCGCCACGTCAGGGGACGGGGGTCGGCCGGTCCGCCTGCCAGAACGTCGAGCAGGACGCGTCGGCCGCGGGCCGGGCCTGGCCCGGGAGGGCCGCCGCTCGGCTGCGACCGAGGTTCCACGACAGGGCGTCGTCCGTGCCCGGGGCCCCCTGGGAGCTGATGATGCAGTCCGCCAGCGAGGCGGGCAGTCCACCACCGACGATCGTGGGCGCGGCGTCGGCGCCCAGTGTCGAGAGGTAGAAGCTGTCGATCTTGCCGGTCGCCTGGTAGCGGTCGATGTTGCGCTGGGCGACCCAGGCCTCGGGGTTGGCCAGCCCGCCCACGAGCACGAACGCGGCAGCCGAGACGAGCGCGGCCCGCGGCAGCCACCAGCCCGACAGCCGCACCCCCGCCACCAGGACGAGCACGACGAGCAGGCCGAGCCAGAGCTCGAAGGCGTCGACGAGCACGCGGAGCAGGGTGAAGCCGTAGGCCTGCTGGTAGAGGTCCATCCGGTGCAGGGCCGACGCGACGACGACCAGCGTCAGGGCGCACAGCGCGCCGAGTGCCATCCGCAGCACGAGCCGCTCGCGGGCCGTCGACCGCGGCGCCTTGCGCACGGCGAGCGCGACGGTGGCGAGGGTGAGGACCGTGGCGGCGGTGAGCTGGCCGAAGCCCTGGTGGACGTACTCGGCATACGTCAGGCCGGTCGTTCGCTGCACGTAGTCGTGACCGCCGAACAGGGCGGCGGCCTGCGCGACGACGAACGCGGCGAACAGTGCGACGACGAGGCCGACCGGGACGACCCACTCCCACAGCCGGGCGACGGGGCGTCCCTCCGGCAGGGCCACCCGCTCGACGCGCGGCGGGTTGAGGGCGACGTAGCCGGCTGCGAGCAGCGCACCGCCCATGACGAAGCCGACGAAGAAGCGGAAGGTCAGCCCGTCCCACGCGAGCTGCGGCACGAGCGCCTGGGCCCACGAGCCGAAGACCGCGTCGCCGGAGGCGAACAGGCCGCCGAAGACGACGAGCGCGACGAGCGAGATCGCCACCGTGCGCACGACGGGCCACAGGACGTGGATCCGGCTCGTGACCGCCACGGTGCGTCCCAGCAGGGGCAGACCGCGGACGGCTGCGAGCGGCCACGACGCGAGGCCGGCCCCGAGCGAGAGCAGGCCCTTGGCGTCGGTGAGCGCCGTCGTCAGCACGACGACACCGAGCATGACGGCGATGACGGTCAGCCACTCGGCGGCCCGCAGCACCGACAGCGACGCGAGGGCCACGCACAGCACGCTGCTGAGCACCGCCCACCGCTGCCTGCGACGCTCGGTGGTCCGCCACAGCACGACGCCACCGACGAGCAGCACGACGAAGAGCGCGACACCGATCCGCCGGTAGGGCAGGAGGACGGCCGATAGGACGCCGACGCCGAGACACGTGAGCAGGAGCCGCACCTGGGGAGCGAGTCCCGCCTCGGGCCAGAGGTCGCCGAAGATCGAGTCGATGACGGGCTTGGGTGCCCCGACCGGGACGGGGGCGTATGCCGTGTGGCCCGTCGACGGGCCGGCGCTCCCTGTCGACGGGGCGGGGCTGGGTGCTGCTGCGGCGGGGACGGGTGCGGGCACGGTGCTCTCCTCGGTCGGGACGTCGGCCCGGCGGTCGTCGGGTGGTGTGGTGTCGGAGGTGATGTTGGGGTTCGTGGCGGGGGTGGTGGCCGAGGTGGTGGGGGTGGCGCGGAGCGGGCCCTCGTCGATGGGCCGCTCGGCGGCGGCCGGGGGCACCGCGGCCGGGTGCACTGCGGCCGGGGACCGCGGCAGGACGGCGCGGATGCGCGCGCCGTGCTCCCCCGCCGGCGGCCTCACGGCGGCGATGGACCCGCCGTGCAGCTCGCAGACCCAGCTGGCGATGGCCAGCCCGATGCCGGTGCCGCCGCCGGCGTCGTCGCCCGAGCCGAAGCGGTCGAAGATGCGGTGGCTCTGCTCGGGCGGGATGCCGCTGCCCTCGTCGGCGACCATGAGCCACCAGCGGTGCGGGCCCTCGGGGCCGGCGCTCACGGTGACGCGACCACCGGGCGGGCTGTGCCGGTCGGCGTTGTCGAGGAGGTTGGCGAGCACCTGTTCGAGTCGCGCAGCATCGGCGGTGACGTGCAGGTCGACGGGGACGTCGACGACGTGGACGGTGCCGCGTCGGGAGACCCCGGCCTCGGCCACGGCGCGCTCGACGAGCTCTCGGACGTCGACGCCGGCGAGCGCGAGCGGCGTGCGGCCGCCGTCGACGCGGCTGAGGTCGAGCAGGTCCCCGACGAGGGTGCCGAGCCGCTCGGCCTGGGCCAGCGCGGTGCGCAGCACAGCGTCGTCGGGGTGCACGACGCCGTCGACGAGGTTCTCGAGCAGGGCCTGCTGGGCCGCGAGCGGGGTCCGCAGCTCGTGCGAGACCGTCGCCACGAGCTGCCGGCGCTGCTGGTCGGCGCCGGCGAGGTCGGCCGCCATGGTGTTGAAGGCGTGGGCGAGCACGCCCACCTCGTCGGCCGACGTCGCCGTGACACGACGGGAGTAGTCGCCCGTCGCCATGCGCGACGCCGCGGCCGTCATCTCGCGCAGCGGTGAGGTCATGCCGCGGGCCAGCCACTGGGTGACGCCGAGCGCCGCGGCGATCGTCACGGGCAGCGTGAACCAGCCGGGCACGCCGGCGCGGTCGCCGATGACGGAGACGAGCGAGGCGGCCATGATGCTGGCCGCGACGAGGAGGCCGAGCTTGGCCTTGATCGAGCGGATGCCGTCGAGCGGCCGGTCGGCGTTCACGGCGCGCCCGAGGAGCCTGCAGAGCCAGCCGGGGCGGTGGGGTCGATCAGGCCGGGCGTGCCTGCGGCGCCGGGGGTCTCGGGCACCGGGCCCGTCTCGAGGGCGTAGCCGACGCCGTGGACGGTGCGCACTCGGCCGGTACCGACCTTGGCGCGCAAGGACTTCACGTGGCTGTCGAGGGTGCGCGTGCCACCGGAGTCGGCCCAGCCCCAGACCTCGCGCATCAGCTCGTCCCGCTCGCGCACCGCGCCCGGGTCGGCGGCGAGCGCCAGGAGCAGGTCGAACTCGAGCGGCGTCAGGTGCACCTCGCTCCCCTGCGCCGTGACGCGGCGCGAGCCACGGTCGACGGTGAGGTCGCCGACGGCGAGCACCGGCGGCTGCTCCGCGGCGAGCTCACGCGCACGGTCGACCCGACGCAGCAGGGCCCGGACGCGCGCCACGACCTCCCGCATCCGGAAGGGCTTGGTCACGTAGTCGTCGGCCCCGACGCCGAGCCCGACGAGCAGGTCGGTCTCGTCGGCCCGTGCCGTCAGCATGAGGACGGGCACCGGCCGCTCCCCCTGGATGCGACGGCACACCTCGAGCCCGTCGAAGCCCGGCAGCATGAGGTCGAGGACGACGAGGTCGGGCGCGTGCTCAGCGTGGGCGGCGACGGCGGAAGGACCGTCGAACGCTTGGACCACCCGGAAGCCCTCTGCCACAAGCCGATCCGTCACCGCCTGGTTGATCGTCGGGTCGTCCTCGACGACGAGCAGCGTCGGCGCGGCGATGTCGGGCGACGGTGCGGCATACCCCTGGTTCATGTCCCCGAGCCTAGGAGCGGGCACGCGGGTGGTGAGGGTGCGACGTGTGGAGATCTCGTGAAGACGCGAAGCGGCCCGGGACGGCTGAGCCGCTCCGGGCCGTCCAGACCCCGGCTGCCTCAGATGAAGAGCAGCTGGGCGCCTGCGGTCATCTCGATGAAGTCAGACGCCGAGATGATGCCTTCGACATCGTCGCGCAGGTCCGCCTCCGTCAGATGGTTCATGTCCGCAGACAGTCGGCACGCCCACAGGTGACCACCTGACGCGACGATCTGGTCGAGGAAGTCGGGCACCTCGGGGATGTCGAGCTCGGCGATGGCCTTCTTGAGCTGCGAGGTGGCGAGGTGGGTCATTCCCGGGATGCCTCCGAGGCCCTGGGGCATGTGCATCGCGGTGTTGCCGAGCAGGGTGGCCTTGAGGCTGCTCTGGGTCTTCTTGTTGATCATGTCGAAGCCCCAGAAGGTGAAGAACAGGTGAGTCTCGATGCCCTCCCCGAGGGCGGCGTTGCCGAGGATGAGCCCCGGGTAGGCCATGTCGAGGGTGCCCTTGCTGCAGATGATGGCGAGCTTGCGGCCCTCCTCCGAGGGAGTGTCGAAGGACGGGACGAACGGCGCCTCGATCTGGACGTCGTTGTCGATGGTGGTCATGTCGTGCTCCTCAGGTCTGGTCGGTGTGGTGGGAGAGGCTGGTCGGCGAGCCGGGACGGCTCAGACGCAGCCCTTGGGCTTGGGCACACCGGCGACGTAGGCCATCTTCTTGGCCGGCTTGCCGGGGAAGAGGGTGAAGAGCTGCTTGACCGGCATCCCCGTCTGGGTGCTGACCCGACGCAGGGTCGGGGTCTCGCCCTGGGCCTTGTAGTCCTGGCGGAGGTAGTGGACGAGCTTCCAGTGGTCCTCGGTCATCTCGACGCCGATCAGGCGCGCGAACTCGGCGCCGAGGTCCTCGGTCCAGTCGTCGGGGTCGATGAGGAAGCCTTCGTCGTTGACGTTGATCTGGCGGCCGGCAATGGTCGTGCTGGGCATGGGGGTTCGGTCCTTTCAGGCTGTGGCGTCGGCCGGGATCTTGCCGGTCATGGACATCTGGGCGGGGAGGCCGATCGGTCGGCCGGGCAGGAGCACGTTCCAGTAGACGTGCCGGAAGGCGAGCTTGCCGACGTGGTTGGCCCGCGACTCCTTGAGCAGGGTCATGGGGCCGATCTTCGCGATCGGGAAGGTGCCGGTGAGCGGTTCGGTGTCGTAGTTGAAGTCGAGGAGCAGGGCCTTGCCCTGGCCCGACTCGACGAAACAGTTGGCGTGCCCGTCGAAGGAGTGCGTCATCGGCCTGCCGGCCACGAGCTCGAGGAAGTTCTCGACGAAGACCTCGACCGAGAAGTGCGCGACCGAGCCCGCCTTGGACGTCGGGATGTTGCTCGCGTCACCGAGGGCGAAGATCTCGGGGTACTGCGTGGACTGCGACGTGTGCTTGTCGACGGGCACGTAGTTGAGGTCGTCGCCGAGGCCCGATCGGGCGACGAAGTCGGCGCCCATGTTGAGCGGGATCGTCACGAGCTGGTCGTAGGGGACCTCGCGCTCGTCGTAGGAGATCAGGACCTTGCGCTCCTGGTCGATGCTCTCGACCATGAAGTCGGTCTCGACGGTGACGCCGCGCTCCTTGAGCAGGTGGCCGAGCTCCTTGCTCGCCACGGGCTTGGTGAAGGCGCCGTCGAGGGGCGTGACGAAGACGAGCTCGGTCCGGTCGCGCAGCCCGCGGCCCTTGAGGTAGTCGTCGGCGAGGAAGGTGAACTCGAGCGGGGCGACCGGGCACTTGAAGGGGAGCTCGGTGATGTGCACGACGAGGCGCCCGCCGGTGAAGGTGTCGAGGGCGTCGCGAAGCGCCACCGACCCGTCGTACGTGTAGAACTCGCCGACCGACCTGTGCCACTCGTCGCCGAGCATGCCGGGCGTCTGGTCCGGGCGCGGGGAGGTGCCGGAGGCGATGACTAGGTAGTCGTAGGTGAGCGTCCGACCGTCCGTCAGCGCGACGGACCTCGCTCCGGCGTCGACACGGTCGACGTCGGCGAGGACGAGCTCGATGCCGTCGTGGATGAAGGCATGCTTGCTCTTGCGGATCTGCTCAGGAGTGTTCATCCGGAAGGGGATGAACAGGTAGCCGGGCTGGTAGTCATGGATGTCGGTCTTGTCGACGACCGTGATCTTCCAGTCGCTCTTCGGGAGGCGGTGACGGAGCTTGTTCGCGACCATGGTTCCGGCCGTGCCCGCGCCCAGCACCACGAGGGACTTCTGTGTGGTGGTCATGTCTTCAACGGTACCCCCGTGGGTATAGGTCGGCTGTGACCCACGAGACAGATCAGGTGTGACGGTGCAGACACACCGGTGCACACCTCCGCAGCCTGCGCACGCGACGCCGAGCGGGTCAGCTGCATGGTGGAGCGAGCCCACATTGACTCTCTCGCAAGGGTGCTCGACTTCGGCTCACCGCTGACGGTGAAGAACAACATCGCGACGGCGGCGCCGATGCACACGACCGGTGCCGACGTGCGACGGCGGGAGAGCGCCCTCGAGGCGGCGACCGGCGCGCGGGGTCAGCCCGCGGCGCTGAGCCAGCGAGAGAAGAGCCGGGTGACGAAGGGCAGGAGGACGTACGTCATCCACGGCGTCGCGACGAGGGTCGTGACGAGGACGCGCACGGCGGCCGGCCAGTCCCCGCTGAAGGGCGAGAGCAGGTAGGTCCGCGTCAAGCTCGTCGGGAAGAAGGCGATCCAGATGACGCTCGCCTGCTTCCACCGCGGCGGTGCTGCGGGGGCGCCCGGGCCCGCCTCGTGCACCGACGACGTCGCCGGCTCGTCGAACCAGCCCTCGATGCCCGTGCGGTACTCCGTACGCCGGTGCTCGACGAGGTCGGCCGCGGAGCGCAGCCACCGCATGCGCTCGGGCGAGCGCTCCCACGCGTCGAGGTGCGCTCGCGAGTCGAACCGGTAGAGCATGTGCCAGTCCTCGGTGCCCGAGCGCACCCATCCCGCCCCGAGGAAGCCCTCGAACCGCTCGGCCATCGACGTGCCGGCGTGCACCCACGCCTGCATGAGCAGCTCGTCCTCGGGCGCGACCCGGCGGGTGATCGACACGGTCAGCGGACCGTCGACCGCGCTCGCCGGCGTGGGCCCGGTCGCGATGCTGGTGCTGGTGCTGGTGCTGGTGCTGGTGCTCATGCTCGAGGGGCTCCTCTGGGGATGGTCCGGCGGCAGGCGGGTCGGTCAACCCGGCCCCGGACGCGACGATGCCGGCCGCCCCGAGGGGGCGACCGGCATACGTCGTCGTGATGCGCGGGTTCTGCGCTACGCGTGGTGCGGTGGTGCGAGGGAGGTCAGGACCTCACTGGCCGACGCGGAAGCGCGCGAAGGACGTCGCCTGGGCGCCGCCCTCCTCGAGCACCTTGCCGACGGTCTTCTTGGCGTCCTTGGCGAACGCCTGCTCGAGCAGGACGTTCTCCTTGAAGAAGCCGTTGACGCGACCCTCGATGATGCGGGGAAGGGCGGCCTCCGGCTTGCCCTCCTCCTTGGCCGTGGCCTCGGCGACGCGACGCTCGTTCTCGACCGTCTCGGCCGGGACCTCGTCACGCGTCAGGACGGTCGGGCTGAACGCCGCGATGTGCATCGCGACGTCGCGGCCCACGGCCTCGTCGCCACCCTGCAGCGCGACGAGGACGCCGATCTGCGCAGGCAGGTCGGGGCTCGTCTTGTGCAGGTAGGACACGACCTTGTCGCCCTCGAGGCGCGCCACGCGGCGGACCTCGATCTTCTCGCCGATGGTGGCGTTGGCCTCGTCGAGCAGCTCCTTGACGGTCTTGCCGTCCTCGAGCGTGCTCGCGAGGAGCGAGTCGGCGTCGGTGGCGCCGGCGGCGACGGCCTGCGTGAGGACCTGGTCGGCAAGGGCGATGAACTTCTCGCCCTTCGCGACGAAGTCGGTCTCGCAGTTGACCTCGACGAGGGTGCCGACGCCGTCGGTGGCCGAGGCCGCCACGAGACCGTTGGAGGCCGAGCGGCCCTCACGCTTCGTGACGCCCTTGAGGCCCTTGACGCGAAGGATCTCGACGGCCTTGGTGCGGTCGCCGTCGGCCTCGTCGAGCGCCTTCTTGACGTCCATCATGCCGGCGCCGGTCTGCTCGCGCAGCGCCTTGATGTCAGCGGCGGTGTAGTTCGCCATGCTCTGTATCGCTCTTTTCGTCAGTGGAGATTGACTCGTGTGTCAGCTGGTCAGCTGGCCAAGGGGGTCGGGCTGGTGGAGAGGACCGTCAGGCCTTCTCGGCACCGGCCGTCGCCTCGGCGCCCTCGGCCGCGGGGGCCTCGGCGGCCGGAGCCTCAGCAGCGGGAGCCTCGGTGGCCTCGGCGGCCGGAGCCTCAGCAGCGGGAGCCTCGGTGGCCTCGACGGCCGGAGCCTCCGTGGCCTCGGCAGCGGGAGCCTCGGTCGCCTCGGCGGCCGGAGCCTCCGTCGCGGCAGCGGCGTCGGCGTAGAGCTCGCGCTCCCACTCGGCCAGCGGCTCCTCGGCCTGCGCGTCGCCACCGGACTTGCCGGAGGAGCGCTGCACGAGACCCTCGGCGACGGCGTCGGCGATGACCCGCGTCAGCAGCGTGACGGAGCGGATCGCGTCGTCGTTGCCGGGGATCTTGTAGTCGACCTCGTCGGGGTCGCAGTTCGTGTCGAGGATCGCGATGACCGGCAGGCCGAGCTTGCGCGCCTCGTCGACCGCGAGGTGCTCCTTCTTCGTATCGACGATCCACACGGCCGAGGGGACCTTGGACATCGTGCGGATGCCGCCGAGGGTCTTCTCGAGCTTGATCATCTCGCGCTTGAGGATGAGCAGCTCCTTCTTCGTGTAGCCCGAGCCGGCCACGTCGTCGAAGTTCAGCTCCTCGAGCTCCTTGAGGCGCGTGAGGCGCTTGGAGATCGTCTGGAAGTTGGTGAGCATGCCACCGAGCCAGCGGTGGTTGACGTACGGCATGCCGACGCGCGTCGCCTGCTCGGCGATGGGCTCCTGGGCCTGCTTCTTCGTGCCGACGAAGAGGATGCTGCCGCCGTGGGCGACGGTCTCCTTGACGAACTCGTACGCGTTGTTGATGTACGTCAGCGACTGCTGCAGGTCGATGATGTAGATGCCGTTGCGCTCGGTCATGATGAAGCGCTTCATCTTGGGGTTCCAGCGACGGGTCTGGTGCCCGAAGTGGACGCCGCTCTCGAGGAGCTGGCGCATGGTGACGACGGCCATGCCGTGTTCTCCCTTGTGTCGTGTTGTCAGTTGTGCGTGGGCGCTGACGTCGTCGGTCACGTGGAGACGTGGCCCGGCGGCCGGCATACGACCTCACTCCTGGCGCCTGACGCACCCCGCCCCTCCGCGAACGGTGGGGACTGCCGTGGTGCGACCCGGTCCGGCGGACCGGCAGAAGACGCGCGAATTTCGGTCCCGTGCGACGAGCACACGTGACCGTCGTCCATCGTACGTCCTGACCCGGGTTGTGGAGAAATCGCGGCGACCCGACAGAATGGCCCGCATGGCGCACTGGGTGGAGACGATCCCGGCCTTCGTCGTCCTCTCGGTGGTGCTCTTCCTCCCCGGCTGGCTCGTCGTGCGGGCGCTCGGCGCGCGGGGCCTCGAGGCGCTCGCCGTCTCCCCCGCCGTCTCCGCCGGGCTGATCGCCGTCTTCGCGACCGTCGCGCAGCGCGTCGGCGTGCACTGGGGGCTGCTGCCGCTCCTGGCAGTCACGCTGGTCGCGACGGCCCTCGCCTGGCTCGGCATGCGGCTCTTCGGCCGACACGACCCCGAGCTCGGTGCCACCCGTCGCCTGCTCGGCCGCCCGCGCCCCGACGTCGTCGTGGCGATCGCCGTCGGCGCCGTGCTCGCACTCGTGACGATCCTGCCGGCGATGGGGCGGCCCGACGAGCTCGTCGACTCGCCCGACGCCGTCTACCACCTCAGCCGCATCAAGACCTTCCTCGAGACCGGCAACTTCTCGATCGCCAACCCGACCTTCTACCCGAACGGCTTCCACTCCTGGGTCGCGACGGGTCTGCTCCCCGGTGTCGCCGACGTGCTCCCGGGGACCAACGTGGCCACCATCGTGCTCGCGGCCCTCGTGTGGCCCATCGGCTGCGTGGCCCTCGTGCGCCACGCTCTGGGGACCTCACGCCTAGTGACGTATGCCGCGGGGTTCGCCTCCGCCGCCTTCATCGCGTTCCCGACGATCCTGCTCGGCTGGGGCGTGCTGTGGCCCAACCTCATGGCAACGGCCCTGACCCCTGGCGCGCTCGCCCTGATGCTGCAGGCCGCGCGCTCGAAGAGGATCGGCCAGTGGCTCGGCTTCGTCGCCGCGATGCCCGGCCTAGCGCTGATCCAGCCCAACGCCCTCGTGGCCCTCGTGGTCTTCGCGCTCGTGTGGTTCGTGACGGCCCGCCTGCGGGCCGGCCTGCTGAAGCACCTGTCCTGGTGGGTCGTGGCGCGCGACCTCGCCGTGGTCGCTGTCGTCGGTGTCGCGGGGCTCGTCGCCGCCCCCGTCGTCTCGGCGCAGCTCGCCTCGACCCAGTCCTACGAGTGGAAGGACCGCGTGTCCGCCTGGACCGCGCTCGTCGAGGTCGTCGGTGGACGGCTGCAGGTGCCCGACGTGCTGTGGGGCCTCATGCTGCTCCTCGTCCTCGGCACCGGCTGGATCGTGCTGCGCGCCAGAGCGGCCCTGCCGGTGGTGGCGATGTGGGGCGCCTGCGTACTGCTCTACGTCATGGCGGCGTCGTCGACGTACTCGTGGACCTCGCTCATCACCGGCTACTGGTACAACGACAAGGTCCGGCTCGCCTCGCTCGCTGCGGTCCCCGGCGTCGTCCTCGTCGCCGCCGCGGCCCCGGCCCTGCGAGAGCTGCTGCGCAAGGTGCCGGGCCTCGGCTCGCGTCCCGTCGCCGTCGGCCTCGTCGCCGTGCTCCTGCTGCCGGTCCTCACGCTCGGACTCAACGGCGCCACCCGCTACCGCATGCTCAGCGGCTTCTTCCGGCCGAGCTCCCCCGAGCGGGTCATCCTCTCGTTCGAGGGCCAGGACTCGCTGCGCCGGCTCGCGGCTCTCGTCCCGGAGGGGCAGGGCGTCGTGGGCCGTCCCGAGAACGGCTCGCCGCTGATGTGGCCGCTCTTCGGCACCAACACCCTCTACCGGTCCATCCCCATCCCCACGACGGGCGACGAGATCGTCATCGGCACCGGGTTCAACGACATGGCCCACCGCCCCGACGTGTGCGAGGCCATGGCCCGTCACGACATCCGCTGGGCCATCGACTCCACGCACGTCTACTGGCTCGACCGGCCCGAGCGGTCCTCCGGCCTGGCCGACCTCGCGAAGGTCGACGGCGTCGAGCCCGTCCGCACGGACGGCGCCTACACCCTCTACCGCGTCACCGGCTGCGGGCTCGGCGCCACGACGTCCTCCTGAGGCCCTCGTGAGACGCCCGTGAGGCCACGGGACGGCATACGCCACCGGGTGTGCAGCGCTCACGAAAGGCATACGCCCCCGGGTTTGCGAGAGTTCTCGGACGATGCGTAACACTTTGCGCCCGTCAGCGATGGTGTGGGTGGAGATCCCACACGGACCCCCTGACCGGGTGGCATATCCACTCACGTCCCGCGACAACACCCCTCCACAGCCGTCGCGAGTCGTGGGAGCCCCCGCCGACGTGCCCCCGGCGGGGGCTCCCGTGCATCCGGCCCGCGACCGCTCCACGGCTACGCTCGGGCCATGAGCTCGCCGCTGATCTCGCGCATGCAGCCCTTCGGGACGACGATCTTCGCCGAGATGTCGGCCCTCGCCACGCGCACCGGCGCGATCAACCTCGGGCAGGGCTTCCCCGACACCGACGGGCCGCGCGAGATGCTCGACGCGGCGAAGGCCGCCATCGACGGCGGCCGCAACCAGTACCCGCCCGGCGCCGGCGTCCCCGAGCTGCTCGAGGCCGTGGCCGCGCACCAGCAGCGCTTCTACGGCGTGTCGCTCGACCCGACCACGCAGGTGCTCGTCACGGCCGGAGCCACCGAGGCGATCGCCTCGGTCGTGCTCGCCCTGTGCGAGCCGGGCGACGAGGTCGTCACCTTCGAGCCCTACTACGACTCGTATGCCGCCACGATCGCCCTCGCCGGCGCCAGCCGACGCACGTCGGTGCTGCGCTTCCCCGACTTCGCCGTGGACGAGGCGTCCCTGCGGGCGGCCTTCTCGTCGCGCACCCGGCTCGTGCTGCTCAACACGCCGCACAACCCGACGGGCAAGGTGTTCACGCGCGTTGAGCTCGAGCTCGTGGCGTCGCTGGCCCGCGAGCACGACGCGTGGGTCGTCACCGACGAGGTCTACGAGCACCTCGTCTTCGACGGCGCCGAGCACGTGCCGATGGCGACGCTGCCGGGAATGGCGGACCGCACGATCACGATCAGCTCGGGCGGCAAGACGTTCTCGGCGACGGGGTGGAAGGTCGGCTGGCTGTCCGGCCCGGCCGAGGCGGTCGCGGCGGCTCGCACCGTCAAGCAGTTCCTCACCTATGTCGCCTCCGGTCCGTTCCAGCCGGCCGTCGCGCACGCGCTCGGCCTGGGCGACGAGGTGTATGCCGGTCTGCGCGACTCGCTGCAGCGCAAGCGGGACCTGCTCTGCTCGGCCCTCGAGGCGTCCGGCCTGCAGCTCGCCCGGCCGTCGGGGACCTACTTCGTCATCGCCGACGCGGCGCCGCTCGGCGCGGTCGACGGGCTCGAGTTCGCGCGACGACTGCCCGAGGTCGCCGGGGTGGTCGGTGTGCCGGTGTCGGTCTTCCACGACGACCAGGACGCGGCGCGCACCCTGGTGCGCTTCGCCTTCTGCAAGAAGGACGAGGTCCTGCTCGAGGCCAGCCGCCGACTCGCCGCGGCCGGCTCCCGCCCAGTCGCCGAGTGAGCGCCTGACCCCGCACCCGGCACTCGAGTGGCCCCGGCGTCCCACGCCGAGTCAGCGACCCACCCCACCCCCAGCGCTCGAGTGGCTCCGCCGTCCCACGCCGACTTGGCGCCGAAATCCCACAACACCAAGCACTCGACTGGCCGCGCCGTCCCCACGCCGGCGGCAGACCACCGTCCACACCTCCCCCGGTGACCTGACCGCGGTCCACAGGTGGGTCGGCCCTGCTCCTACCGCGGTTCGACCCCGACCACCATGGTCACCATGTCCATCGGGTCAGCACTTCTCGTCGCCGTGCTCTCGATCGCGCCCGCTGCCGACCTGCCTCCTGCGGACTCCCCGGCGGGCGCCTCGACCGCTCTCACCGGACGCGGGGCCACCTCGCAGCAGTCCGGCCGGTGGGCCTGGCCGCTGCAGCCGCAGCCCGAGGTGGTGCGGCGTTTCGACGCCCCCGACCAGCCGTGGCTGCCGGGTCACCGCGGCGTCGATCTCGCGGCCGCGGTCGGACAGTCGGTCCTGGCTCCCACGGACGGACGCGTGTCCTGGTCCGGGGTGGTCGCGGGGCGCGCGGTCGTCGTCGTGACCCACGAGAACGGGCTGCGCAGCACCTTCGAACCCGTGGCGGGGTCCCCGGCGGTGGGCACCGCTGTGGCACGGGGTGACCGGGTCGGGCAGATCACCGCGACCGCGGGACACTGCGCCCCGAGGACCTGCCTCCACTGGGGCGTGCTCCGCGGCGATACCTACCTGGACCCGTTGTCGTTCGTCGGCCGGGCGAGCGTCATCCTGCTCCCCCTCTCCTGACGCAGGCGTCCGCGCGCGGCAACCTTGTCAGGCCCGAGGATGGGCCTGCTCGTAGCTGCGTCGCAGCCGGTCGACCGAGACGTGCGTGTAGATCTGCGTCGTGGCCAGGCTGGCGTGGCCGAGGATCTCCTGGACCATGCGCAGATCCGCGCCGCCTTCGAGCAGGTGCGTGGCCGCGCTGTGGCGCAGCCCGTGCGGGCCGAGGTCCGGGGCGTCAGGCAGGTGCGACAGCAGCTCGTGCACGACGGAGCGGACCTGCCGTGCATCGACGCGACGACCGCGGCGGCCGAGGAACAGCGCCGGGCCGGACTGGTCGCCGACGAGGCGCGGACGGACCGCGAGCCAGCCCTGGATGGCGCGCCCGGCCGGCGCGCCGAAGGGGACGATGCGCTCCTTGGCTCCCTTGCCCATGACGCGGACGACGCCCTGCGACAGGTCGACGTCGTCGATGTCCAGGGCGGCGAGCTCACCCACGCGGATCCCGCTGGCATAGAGCAGCTCGAGCACCGCGCGGTCGCGGACGTGGATCGGGTCCTCGTCGTCGGCACGGACAGCTGCCAGATCGAGCATCTCGCTCGCCTCTCCCTGGCGCAGCACACCGGGCAGGCTCGCGTGACGCTTCGGCGCGACCAGGCGCAACGACGGGTCCGACGAGATCCGGCCCGTGTGCTCGGCCCAGCGCAGGAAGGTCCGGGCCGACGCGGCCCGTCGCGCGATGGTCGCTCGAGCGGCGCCCGCGTCGGCCTGGCTGCCGAGCCACGCCCGGAGGTCACCGATGCGCAGGTCGCCGATCTCGTCGATGCCACGACGGGAGGCGAAGCCGAGCAGGTGGCGGACGTCTCCGAGGTAGGCGCGTCGGGTGTGCACGGAGCGTCCTCGCTCGGCGCCGAGGTGGCGCGCGTATGCGTGGAGCAGCTCGGCGTGCCGCTCCAGCGCGTCAGCCTCGGTGTCCACCACATCCGTCACTCCCGCACCATCGCAAACCCCATGGCACCTGGGCAAGCGCCGCGCCGCGGTGACCGCCTCGGTGAGGACGTCGCACGTCGCAGACGGGACTGAGCGCTCACCCGATCCGGGACGAGGCCCGAGCCGCCGGGAGCCCGAGGCCACTCGACTTGGACGGAGTGCTCACCCGCTCCGGGACGGGGCCTGAGCCGCCGGTAGCTCGCGGCCACTCGACTGGGACGTGGGCCGAGCCGGCGGTAGCCCTAGGCCACTCGACTGGGGCGGGGCGATCGCTCCGGTTCACTCGGGCGTCGGCTAGCGACGCCGTGTGTGGGCTCAGCCGAGGGGCAGCGTTCGACGCTGGGGCCGCTTGCGCCACGTGCCTGCGGACTCGCCGACGAGGCCGAGCCGCTCGAGGCGTCCGAGCGCCGCCCTGACCATGAGGGGCGACTGGGCGACCTGACGGACGACGGCGTCGAGGGTGAGGCCCGAACGGAACGGAACAGCCTCGAGGACGGACGCGTCGAGCGGCGGGAGGTCGTCGCCGGGCAGCACCGGACCTCGACCCGGCTCGTGGGCGTCGTCACCGAGGTCGCCCACGAGGTCGATGACCTCCTCGGCACTGGTGACGAGCACGGCCCGTAGGTCACGGATCTCCTGGTGGCAGCCGGAGGAGGTCATCGACGTGACCGGACCCGGCACCGCACCGACGTGGCGCCCCGCCTCGATGGCGTGCTTGACGGTGTTGCGGGACCCGGACCGGAGGTCTGCCTCGACGACGACGGTGCCTCGCGTCATCCCGGCGATGAGCCTGTTGCGGGCCAGGAACCGGGACTTCATCGGGGCCGACCCCGGAGCCACCTCCGAGACCACGAGCCCGTCCCGGGCGATCCGCGAAAGCAGGGCGGCGTGCCCCGACGGGTAGGGCCGCTCGACGCCGCCGGCCAGCACCGCGACCGTCGCGCCGTCGACCGCGAGCGCCCCACGGTGGGCGCTCCCGTCGATGCCGAAGGCGGCTCCGGACACCACCGCCCACCCGCGCTGGCACAGACCCGCTGCGATGTCGGCCGCCACCTGTTCGCCGTAGGCCGTGGCCGAGCGTGATCCGACGACGGCGACGGACCGCTCGACGGTCTCCGCCAGGTGGAGCGGACCCCGGACCCACAGGCAGTAGGGCGGGATCGGGACCTCGCCGAGACGCTCGGGCCACTCGTCGTCGCCGGGCACGACCACTCGGGCGCCGACCTTGGCCGCGATGTCGAGGTCGCGCTCGGTGTCGAGCACTGCGAGCCGAGCTGCGAAGCGAGCCAGCGTGCCGCGACCGGCGCGGATGCGCTCGAGCGTCTCGACGGCGCCGAGCTCGGCGATCAGGCCCGGGACGTCCTTGTCGCACGGTTCTGCGACGCGGGACAGCGCCGCCCGGGCGAAGCGCTCAGCATCCATGGTCGGTCTCCTGCCTGTCGTCCGTCGGGAGGTCGTCCGTCGGAGGGTGGTGCCCGCTGGGGTCGAGTGCAGTGGGGTCGGATGCGATCGGGTCGAGCGCAGTGAGGTCGAGTGCCGAGGGGGCGTGCGAAGGACCTCCGAGGCCCCGCGAGCGGCGACGGCCCGTGATGCTCATGCTGCGACCCCGGCCCGATGGCGCAGAGACAGCGCGAGGTCGACCTGCTCGAGACCAGGACGCTGGAGTCCCATGACGTCCGCGATCGTCCACGCGCACCTCAGGGTGCGGTCGTAGCCGCGCAGGCTCAGGGCAGCTCGCTCGAGTGCCCGGTCGAGGGTGGTCGTCGCCGACGTGGGCAGTCGCCACGGCCGACCCCGCAGCACCGAGCCGGGCACGTCGGCGTTGACCCCGCTGCGGCGCTCGAGCACCGCGTGCCAGCGCTCCCCCTGCGCGGCGCGCGCGGCGGAGACCCGTGCGGCCACGGACGCGGTGGACTCCCCCGCCGACGCCCCGGCCAGGGACAGTCCCGGTGGCTGCACGTGCACCTGAAGGTCGACGCGGTCGAGCAGCGGGCCGCTCAGCCTGCCGAAGTAGGAGCGACGCATGAGCGGCGTGCAGGTGCAGTCCAGGCCCTTCCCCCAGCCGTTGCCGCACGGGCACGGGTTGGCGGCCAGGACGAGCTGGAAGCGCGACGGGAAGGTGACGGTCTCGTGGGCCCTCGCGATGGAGACCGTCCCACGCTCGAGCGGTGTGCGCAGCGACTGGAGGACGCCCTTGTCGAACTCGGGCGTCTCGTCGAGAAACAGGACGCCGCGGTGGGCCTGGGTGATCGCGCCGGGGCGGATGTGTCCGCTGCCGCCCCCGATGACGGCGGCCTGCGACGCGCCGTGGTGCGGTGCGACGAAGGGAGGTCGGGAGATGAGCCGCGCCTCATGGCCGGAGCCGAGGGTCCCGAGGACCGAGTGGATCGCCGTGACCTCCATCGACTCGGCCTCGCCGAGCTCGGGCAGCAGGCCCGGCAGCCGCTCGGCCAGCATCGTCTTGCCGGCCCCCGGAGGCCCGGCGAACAGCAGGTGGTGGCCGCCCGCGGCAGCGATCTCGAGCGCGAGCTTGGCGTCGGCCTGGCCCACCACCTCGCTGAGGTCGCGCACCGGCTCCGGCGGCGGCGCGGCCACGAGGGGCACCGGCACCTCCTCGACCGCGCGTCCCTTGCCGAGGGCGCCGTAGCGGTGGACGAGCTCGACGACGTCGGCCACCGGATGCACGTGCACGCCCGACACGAGACGGGCCTCGGCGGCGTTGGCAACCGGGACGACGACGTGCCGCACGCCGGCCAGGGACGCTGCGCGCACGAGCGGGAGCACCCCGGGCACCGGCCGGACCGTGCCGTCGAGGCCGACCTCGCCGATGTGGACGACGTCACGCACGACACCGACGGTGACGAGGTCCATCGCCGCCGCGACGGCGACGAAGATGCCGAGGTCGAAGCCGGTGCCGACCTTGCGCTCGCCCGCCGGCGACAGGTTGACGGTGACCCGGCGCTGGCTCACCGGCAGCTTGTCGATGAGGGCGGCGGCGGCCTTGATCCGGTCGGAGGACTGCTTGACGGCGGAGTCACCGAGGCCGCTGATGGCGAAGCCGGGCAGGCCCTGGGTCACGTGCGCCTCGACGTCGACGACGAAGCCGTGCACGCCGCGCAGCCCGACGGAGCGGGTGCGTCCAAGCCCCATCAGCACACCGCCCTCAGGTGCTCGAGCCGCGCCCGACCGGTGGGCGGCCGCAGGATCGAGACGACGTCGATGCGCAGCGCGAGTCCGTGCGCCAGGTCGGCGTGGTCGTCGCGCCACAGGCCCGCAAGCTGTCGCAGGCGCCGCTGCTTGCGCCATGTCACCGCCTCGAACGGGGCGCCGTAGGCCTCGGTCGTGCGCGTCTTGACCTCGCACACCACGAGCTCCCGGCCGTCGCGGGCGACGACATCGAGCTCACCGCGCACGCACCGCCAGTTGCGGTCGAGGATGGTCAGTCCCTGCGCGAGCAGGTAGCGGCACGCGAGGTTTTCGCCGTAGTCGCCGAGGGCACGGGTGGAGAGGTCCATGACCGCCACTCTCGCGGCGCCCGGACGCCGAGGACAGCGGTCAGCGCGAGGCTGTGGACGGCATACGCCCCCCGACGAGGGGGTGTGGACGACGCGGGCGCGCCGTCCGGCGTCAGCTGAAGTCGCCGCTCTCGGGGAGCTTGATGTCGGGTTTGGGCAGCTCCTCGACGTTGACGTCCTTGAACGTCACGACGCGCACGTTCTTGACGAACCGCGCCGGGCGGTAGATGTCCCACACCCACGCGTCGGCCATGGTCACGTCGAAGAAGACCTCGCCGCCGTCGCTGCGCACCTTCACGTCGACGGAGTTGGCGAGGTAGAAGCGGCGCTCGGTCTCGACGACGTGCGTGAAGAGGCCGACGACGTCGCGGTACTCCTTGTAGAGCTGGAGCTCCATCTCGGTCTCGTACTTCTCGAGATCTTCCGAACTCACCTGATCGCCGTCCCTGTCTGCTCTGCCGTGGTGGGCACCGGAGCGAGGTTCTCCGTCCCCTCATTCAACACCTCGACCGGCCCGTCCACGTAGACGCCGGGCAGGCGCCACGAGCGGCGGTGCAGCTCGCACGGCCCGAGGCGCGCGAGCGCGTCCATGTGCTCGGGCGCGGAGTAGCCCTTGTTGAGCGACCAGGCGTATGCCGGGTGCTGTGCCGAGAGGGCCACCATCATCTCGTCGCGCTCCACCTTCGCGAGCACGCTCGCCGCGGCGACCGAGGAGCACTTCATGTCGGCCTTGACCATGGTCGTGACCGGTGGGGTGCTGGGGCCGCTCGCCGCGTCGTCGCCGGCGAACGCGAACAGGCCGACCTCGTCCGGGGACGTCAGCCAGTCGTGGTTGCCGTCGAGGATGACGAGGTCGGGCACGACGCCGAGAGCCCCGAGAGCCCGTGTCCCGGCCAGGCGCAGCGCCCGCATGATGCCGATCTCGTCGATCTCGTCGGCGCTGGCGTGGCCCACCGCGTAGGCGACGGCCCAGCGCTGGATCCGGGGCACGAGGACCGTGCGCGCCTTCTCGGTGAGCAGCTTGGAGTCCTTGACCCCGATCGGCGCCGACCGCACGGTCTCGTCGATGACGACGACCCCGACGCTGACCGGGCCCGCGAGGGCGCCCCGGCCGACCTCGTCCATGCCGGCGAGCAGCCGGTGCCCGGAGCGCTGCAGGGCGCGCTCGACCCGGAGCGACGGTTTCGTGGAGGGAGCTGGACGTGCCATGGTGCCAGGGCTGCCGATCAGCCGGCCTTCGTCGTGGTCGCGGCCGGCTTGCCTGTCGGGTTGACCGTGGCCTTCTTGGTGGGCGAGGTCGAGGGCGTCGTCGCCGTCGGCACCTGCGAGAAGGTGCGCTCCGGCACACCCAGCCAGGTCACGTGGTCGATCGGCCACACGACGAACAGGGCGCGGCCGACGATCTTGTCCATCGGAACCGAGCCGGTGGCGCCGGTGCCGTCGTCGTGCCAGCGGCTGTCGGAGGAGTCGCTGCGGTGGTCGCCCATGACCCAGATGCGTCCCGCCGGCACGGTGATGTCGAACTTCTTGCCCTCGCTGGGGTAGTCGCCCGTCTTGACGTAGGGCTCGGTGATCTCGACGCCGTTGACCTTGATCTTGCCGGTGTCGCCGTCGGCCTGGACGTGGTCGCCCGGCAGCCCGATGACGCGCTTGATGAGGTGGTTCTCGGAGTCCTCCGGCAGCAGCCCGACGAAGACGAGGGCGTCGTGGAAGGGTCCGCCGACGTTGCTGTGCTGGGCACCCAGGTCACCGAGCCACGGGCTGGGCACGCCCGGGTCCTCGAAGACGACGACGTCGCCGCGCTTGAGGTCGAAGGGCCCCGGGGTCAGCTTGCTGACGATGACGCGGTCGTCCTTGACGAGGGTGTTCTCCATCGAGCCGGACGGGATGTAGAAGGCCTGGAAGAGCCACGTCTTGACCACGAAGGACAGCGCCATCGCGAGCACGACGACGATGACGAGCTCCTTGATGCCGGCCAGGACCGTCGCGCCGAAGCTGCGGGGCTCGTCGTCGTAGTCGTCGTCGAGGTCGTCGTCCAGGTCGTCGGTGTCGTCAGCAGTGCGCCCGCGCGTCGGGTCTTCGGGGCGTCCGGTGTACTGCGACATCACTCACCATTTCGTGGGACGGAGGCAATTTGTCCTTGCTCGACCGGTCCGAGCCGATCGAGCGGCCAGTATCGCACCCAAACCTTGCCGATCATGTCGTCCCCCGGCACCATGCCGCCACCCGGGTCGCCGAGGTGCGCACGCGAGTCTGACGACGACCCGCGGTTGTCGCCCATGACCCAGAAGCGGTCCGGAGGGACCGTCACGTCGAAGGTCAGGTTGCTCGGCTTCTGCCCCGGCGCGATGTAGGGCTCGGTGACCGCGACCCCGTTGATCTCGAGCCTGCCGTCGGCCGAGCAGCACCTGACGTGGTCGCCCGGCAGGCCGATGACGCGCTTGACGTAGTCGGTCGGCTGGCCCTTGCCGGCCAGGCTCTCGACGGCCTCGACGAGCGTCTGCACGACGCCCCGTTCGGGCACGCGCAGGTTGAAGGCCTGCGACGCGTCGAAGACGACGATGTCGCCGCGCTGGAGGTCGGCCGGGGCGGTCGTGCGGCTGACGAGGATGCGGTCGCCGACGAGCAGGGTGTCCTGCATCGACTCGCTCGGGATGCCGAAGGGCGTCACGAGGAAGGCACGGAGCACGACGATGGCGAGCAGCAGCAGTGCGGGACCGAGCAGCCACCGGTGACGCCGGGCCGCGGCATACGCACCGCTCCGTCCGGAGCGCGCACGACCCTCAGCACCCTCAGCACCCTCACGACCCTCACCACCCGACCGGCCGTCGGGTGCGTCCGGCGACCCCTCCGGACGCGACGAAGGCGCGGCGGACCCCGATGCGTGGGGCGTCCCGGATGTCTCCGGGACGGCCCGTTCGGGGTCCACCGCGCCTCGCGTGACTAGACGGACGTCTGCGTCAGCAGGTCGTTCAGCTCTTGGCGCCGGCCTTGGCCGGGATGCTGTCGCGCTTCTCGCGGATCTTGGCGGCCTTGCCGCGCAGACCGCGCAGGTAGTAGAGCTTGGCGCGACGGACGTCACCGCGGGTCATGACCTCGATCTTGTCGATGACCGGGGTGTGGAGCGGGAAGGTGCGCTCGACGCCGACACCGAAGGAGATCTTGCGGACCGTGAAGGTCTCGCCGACGCCGCCGCCGTGGCGACGGATGACGATGCCCTGGAACACCTGGACACGCGAGCGCGTGCCCTCGATGACCTTGACGTGGACCTTGAGGGTGTCACCGGCGCGGAACTCGGGGATGTCCGAGCGCAGCGAGGCGGCGTTGATGTCGTCAAACGTGTGCATGATGCGTCGCTTTCCTGGGTGCCACAGGCCACCTCGTCACAAAGGTGTGGATGCGTCCGTCGGGCCGCGTCGGGTCTCCGGTGGTGCTGGTCGTGCGTGGTGGTGACCCGACTCCCCCTGTGGCAGGGGCCGTCGTGTGGCGGACGCAAGGAGCAAGTCTGCCAGAGCACGCGGCATACCTGAAATCGGTGGCGGGGGCCGAGGGCGGCCGTGCCCTAGCGTGGGCCCGTGAGCGTCTCCCCCGGCTGGCCCGTGTACGTCTGTCTCGCCGTCCTCCTGCTCGTGACCGTGGTCGCGAACCGGGTCAGCGGCATCGGTCTGGGCCGCCAGTCGGCGGTCGCCGGCGCCCGGGCCGTCGTGCAGCTCGGGCTCGTGGCTCTCGTCATCACCGCGGTGGTCGGCTCCCTCTGGTGGTCGTTCGTCGCCGTGGGCGCGATGTTCGCGACGGCCGTGGCCACCACGTCCAAGCGCGTCGGCGCCCCCGGCACGTGGCCCTGGGCGGCCGCCGCGATGGCGTGCGGCATCGTCCCGGTCGTCGGGATCGTGCTGGCCACCGGGTCGGTGCCACTGACCGGGATCGCCGTCATCCCCGTGGCCGGGATCGTCATCGGCAACACGATGACGGTGCACACGCTCGTCGGCCGGCGCACCTTCGCGGCGCTGCGCGAGGAGCACGGCCAGTACGAGGCGTCGCTGTCGCTCGGACTGACCTCGAGCCAGGCGATCGACGAGATCATCGCCCGGCGCGTACCCGAGGGGATCGTGCCGAGCCTGGACCAGGTTCGCACCTCGGGCATCGTCACCCTGCCGGGCGCCTTCATCGGCGTCATGCTCGGCGGCGGCAGTGCGGTCCAGGCCGCCACGGCCCAGGTGCTCGTGCTCTTCGCGATCATGGCGACCCAGTCGATCACCGCCGGGGTGCAGGCCGCGCTCATCCGTCGGCGTCTGCTGCTGCCGGACGACCTCGGCCTCGCGCTCGTGTCCTGACGAGCGCGTCGGTCAACGGCGGCGGCGCTTGACGAGGGTGACCGCGCCGGGGATCGGAGCGGCCGTCTCGGCCAGCCGGTAGCCCGCCTTCCTGTACATCCGCAGGTTGTCCGCGCTGCGGGCTCCCGTGTGGAGGGTGAACGTGCGTATGCCGTCCGGCGCGGTGGACTCGGCGTGCTCGAGCAGTCGTCGGCCGAGTCCACGACCCTGCAGGTCGGGCACGACGCAGAGGCGGCCGATGAACCAGTCGTCGTCGGTGGAGCCCGGGGAGGTGCGCACGGCGCCGACGAGGCGGCCGCCGCTGCGGGCGAGCCAGGTCCGGGTGTGCTCCAGGCCGGCGCTCACGTCCTCGAGGGTCTCGTGGAGGGCCGGGATGTCGAGGGTGTCGTTGGCGATGGCCTCCTGCACCCAGCAGGCCCGGGTCAGCACGAGCAGCTCCGGCACGTCGCCCGGGGTGGCCGCGCTGATGTCGACGTCGCGGCCGTCGGCGGCGTGCGAGGCGTGGAGCAGGTCGGGTCGGCGCGCCGCCGTGCGGGCGAGCCGCTGCTCGTGGCGCCAGCCGGCGATGGCGCCGTGGTTGCCCGAGAGCAGGACCGGGGGCACGTCGCGTCCGTTCCAGGAGCTGGGCTTGGTGTAGATGGGGTACTCGAGCAGCCCGTCCTCGTGGGACTCCTCGACGAGCGACTCGGCGTTGCCGATGACGCCGGGCACGAGGCGCCCGACGGCCTCGACCATCGCGAGCACGGCCACCTCGCCGCCGTTGAGGACGTAGTCGCCGAGGCTGACGACCGACACCTCGAGGCCGAGGTCCTCGCGGGCGTGGTCGTAGACGCGCTCGTCGATGCCCTCGTAGCGGCCGCACGCGAAGGCGAGCCACGGCTCCTGCGCGAGCTCGCGCGCAAGCGCCTGCGTGAACGGCTGCCCACCCGGCCCGGGGACGATGAGCCGCGGCTTGGCGCCGGTCGGGTTGTCTTGCGCGAGAACGTGCTCGAGAGCCTCGGACCAGGGCTGCGGCTTCATGACCATGCCGGCCCCGCCGCCGTAGGGCGTGTCGTCGACGGTGCGGTGGCGGTCGTGGGTGAAGTCGCGCAGGTCGTGCACCCGGACGTCGAGCAGCCCGTCCTCGCGCGCCTTGCCGATGAGCGACAGGTCGAGCGGGGCGAGGTAGTCGGGGAAGATCGTGACGACGTCGACGCGCATGGCCGGGGCCTGCTGCTCGGGCACCGTCACTCGGCGCCTTCGCGGTAGAGGTCGAACAGCCCGGGCGGCGGGTCGACGACGACGTGGTCGTCGGCGACGACGGGCACGATGCGCTTGACGAACGGGACATAGGCCGTGACCCCGTCGGTGAGCGTCACGACGAGGCGGTCCTGGGCGGGACCGATCTCGAGCCCGCTGACCGTGCCGACCGCCTCGCCGCTCGTGTCGCGCACCTCGAGACCGACGAGGTCCTCCTCGTAGTAGGCCTCGTCCTCGGCCTGGGGGTCGGACTCGGGCAGCACGAGCCGGGTGCCGCGCAGCCCCTCGGCGCCGGTGCGGTCGGGGATCTCCTCGAAGGTCAGCAGCCAGATGCCGCGGTGCACCCGCGTCGACGCGACCGTGAGCTCGTGCGGCACCCCGGAACCCGGCTCGGCCTCGGTCGCGATGACGGCGCCGACGGCGAACCGCGTCTCGGGGTCGTCGGTGTGCAGCTGGACGGTCACCTCTCCCTGCAGGCCGTGAGGTTTGCCGATGCGGGCCAGGACGACGTTCATGGGCCGAATCCTCTCAGTTCTGGGGGGCGCGGGAGACCAGCGGGCGCCAGGTGGGGGCAGGCACGACGAGAGGGGACGACGAGAGGGGCGCCCCGGATGATCCGGGACGCCCCTCTCGGTGACTCGCGTGGAGTCTCGACGCTCAGCGCGCGCGGTCGGTGTCGACGATGTCGACGCGCACGTTGTTGTTGCCTGCGAGGGCGCCGACGACGGTGCGCAGGGCGCTCGCCGTGCGGCCGGAGCGGCCGATGACGCGGCCGAGGTCGTCGGGGTGGACCCGGACCTCGAGCAGCTCACCGCGGCGCAGCTCCTTGCGACGCACGACGACGTCCTCGTCGTGGTCGACGATGCCCTTGACGAGGTGCTCGAGCGCCTCCTCGAGCATGCTCAGGCCTCGGCCTTCGCGGACTCGTCGGCCTTGTCGGCGGCAGGAGCCTCGGTCGTCTCGTCAGCCTTCTCGTCCGCCTTGGCCTCGGCCTTGGGCTCGGACTTCTTGGCGGCCTTCTTGCGGGGCGTCGTGCCCTCGGTGCCGGAGTCGTTCTTGCCACCGGCAGCGGCGACAGCAGCCTCGTAGAGGTCCTTCTTCGAGGTCTTCGGCTCCTTGGTCTGGAGCTTGCCCTCGTCGACGATCTTGATGAGCGCGGCGACGGCCTCGGTCGGCTGCGCGCCCTGGCCCAGCCAGTAGTGCGCGCGCTCGATGTCGATGTCGATGAGCGACGGCTGCTCGGTGGGGTGGTACTTGCCGATCTCCTCGATCGCACGGCCGTCGCGCTTGGTGCGCGAGTCCATGACGACGACGCGGTAGAACGGTGCACGGATCTTGCCCATGCGCTTCAGACGGATCTTGACTGCCATGGTGGCGGTCTCCTCAACCAGTAGTGAGCGCGGCGAGACCGACTGGGTTCAGCCGGGGTGCCGACGCTCGGTGTGTAGGCGTCCGGTCCAGCCGAGAGGGGGCCGGACGGGTACAGCCCTCCATTCTGCCAGACGTGAGGGGATGCTCCGGACACGGCCCCGGATCGCGCTCGCGGACGTATGCCGTGTCGCCGGTCAGGCGTAGGCCGCGCGGACCGCGAGCGCGTGCCTCACGACGTCCCGGCGGGGCACGTCGACGGCGTGGTCCAGGACGGGCACGCCGGAGGGCTCGTAGCCGGCCCGGGCGAGGCCCATGCGCAGCTCGGGGCCACTGAGCCTGCCCTCGACGACCCCGCCGACGGGCGAGCAGCGGAGCAGCTCGAAGAGGGCGGCCGGACTCTCGACGGCGGTCGAGGAGAAGAGCGGGACGCCGAGCTCGGCGGCTACGGCGGCGCCGAGGCTCGTGCCGCCGTAGCCGTAGCCGGCACCTCCGAGCCCGGTGACGACGCAGGCGATCCGCCGGTGGCCGTGCGGACGGTAGGGCACGGCCGGCCAGTCGCTCGAGAGCATGGCGAAGCGCTCGTGGTCGCGCCAGTCGCGGCGGCCGTCGAGGCCGGGCAGGTGCAGGAAGTCGCGGGAGAAGCCCTCCTGGACGAAGCCGAGCGAGCGCACGAGCCCGGCGGACCGGTGGTTGGCCGGCTGGATATTGGCCTCGACGCGGTGCAGGCCCATGCCCTGGGGCGGGTCGGCGAAGACGAGGTCGAGCGTCAGGCGCAGCCCTTCGACGAAGAGGCTGCGGCCGGCATACGGGTCGTAGGAGTCGTAGCCGACGCTCGCGCTGCGGAAGGAGCCGCCGACGACGTTGGCGACGTTGATCCGACCGACGAGCCCGTGCGAGCCCTCGGTTTCGAGCGCGTGCACCATGAAGGTCCGGTAGGTCGGCGACTGGTTGTCGATGACGACCGGCAGGTTGTGCGGGTCGGGCATCGCGAAGTCGGCGAGGCGCCGCTCCGAGAGGGTCACCGCGGCGGTGTAGGCCTCGATGTCGGCCGGGTTCGGCGGACGGACCGTGACCCGCTCCCCCGTGGCCGTGAAGGGCGGCTCGTCGGCAGCGGGCTCGGCGGGGTGCCGGACAGGGGGCTGGGCGGCGTGCTCGGCGGCGTGGTCAGGCGACAACGCGGCCTCGCAGGACCACGCCGAGCGGGTCGGCGACGACGGTGACGTCGGCGAGCGGGTCGGACGCGTAGACCACGAGGTCGGCGTCCTCGCCCTCGACGAGCCCGGGGCGTCCGAGCCACTCGCGGGCGGCCCACGTGGCGGCGGCGACGACCTCGCCGTTGGTGAGCCCGGCCTTGGTGAGCTCGACCATCTCCCGCGCGACCAGCCCGTGCGGCAGGCTCCCGCCGGCGTCGGTGCCGACGTAGATGGGCACCCCGGCCTCGTGCGCGGCCCCGACGGTGGCGTAGCGCCGCTCGTGGAGGTCGAGCATGTGGCGGTGGTAGCCGGGGAACTTCTCCTTGGCCGGCGCGGCCAGGTCGGGGAACTGGGCGATGTTGACGAGGGTCGGCACGATGGCGATGCCCTGGGCGGCGAACGTGTCGATGGAGTCCTCCTGCAGCCCCGTCGCGTGCTCGATGCAGTCGATGCCGGCAGCCGCGAGGTCGCGCAGGGACTCCTCGCCGAAGCAGTGGGCCGTGACGCGCACGCCCTCCTCGTGGGCCGCGGCGATCGCGTCGGCGACGGCCGCCCGCGACCAGCTCGGGGCCAGGTCGCCCACGTCGCGGTCGATCCAGTCCCCGACGAGCTTGACCCACCCGTCGCCGCGGTGCGCCTCGAGGCGGACGTGGCGGGCCAGCTCGTCCTCCTCGACCTCGTGGGCGAAGTTGCGGATGTAGCGCCGGGTGCGCGCGATGTGGCGGCCGGCGCGGATGATCTTCGGCAGGTCCTCGCGCTCGTCGACCCATCTCGTGTCTCCGGGCTGGCCGGCGTCGCGGATGAGGAGCGTCCCGTGGTCGCGGTCGGTGAGCGCCTGCTGCTCGGCCTCCTCGCGCGGCACCTCGCCGTGCGGGCCCAGGCCGACGTGGCAGTGGGCGTCGACGAGGCCGGGCAGCACCCAGCCCTCGAGCGTCTGCACGTCGCTGCGGTCGGCGGGTGGCGTGAACGAGATGCGCCCCCCGACCACCCACAGCTCGTCGACGACCTCGTCGGGACCGACGAGCACCCGACCGCGGACGTGGAGCACCGGTGCACTCGTTGCACTCATGGACCGACCCTAGCTGCAGGATCACCCGCGTCCCGGGAGGGCGTGCGGGGGTGCGCCGGAACGGCCGAGCCGGTCCCGTGTGCAGCTTTCGGGGTCAGGACTCCGGCCACTGCACACACGACGCTGCACGTCCACGAGGACGTATGCCGCCGCACCCGGTCGGGCACGGCGGCATACGTCCTCGGTGGGCTCGGGTCAGCGACCGCCGAGGAACTTCTCGAAGCCCTTGGGCAGGTTGGAGGCGTCGAAGCCGGCCAGTGGGTCGGCGTCTGCCGCGCCGTCGGCGTCGGCGCCGGGAGCCCCGAACGCGCTCGCAGCCGAGGCGGCCCGGCCCGAGGCCGCCTTCTCCGCCGCTGCCCGCTCCTCGGCGGCCCGCTTGGCGGGGTTGCCGCTCTTGCTCTTCTTGCGCTGCGGCTGCTGCTTGCCGCGCTTGCCGGCACCGGGGATGCCCGGCATGCCGGGAATGCCGCCACCACCGCCGCGCGCCATCGACTTCATCATCTTCTGGGCCTGGCCGAAGCGCTCGAGCAGCTGGTTGACCTCGGTCACCGTGACACCGGAGCCCTTGGCGATGCGGGCCCGGCGCGAGCCGTTGATCTGCTTCGGGTGGGTGCGCTCGAAGGGGGTCATCGAGCGGACCATCGCCTCGACGCGGTCGAACTCGCGGTCGTCGAAGGCGTCGAGCTGGTCACGCATCCCCTGCATGCCCGGCATCATCTTGAGCATCGACTTGAGCGAGCCCATCTTCTTGATGGCGTTCATCTGCTGGAGGAAGTCCTCGAAGGTGAAGTCCTCCTCCGCGAGGAACTTGCGCGCCATCTCGTCGGCCTGGCGCTTGTCGAACGCCTTCTCGGCCTGCTCGATCAGCGTCAGCACGTCACCCATGTCAAGGATGCGGCTGGCCATGCGGTCGGGGTGGAAGACCTCGAAGTCGGTGACCTTCTCACCGGTCGAGGCGAACATGATCGGCTCGCCGGTCAGCTCGGCGACCGACAGGGCGGCGCCGCCGCGCGCGTCGCCGTCGAGCTTGGACAGCACGACACCGGTGAACGCGACGCCCTCGTGGAAGGCCTGGGCCGTCTCGACAGCGGCCTGGCCGATCATCGCGTCGAGGACGAAGAGGACCTCGTCGGGCGCGATGGCCGCGCGGATGTCGCCCGCCTGCTGCATGAGGTTGGCGTCGACCGCCAGGCGACCGGCGGTGTCGACGATGACGACGTCGTACTGCTTGGCGCGGGCCTGCTCGATGCCCATCCGCGAGACGGACACCGGGTCACCGAAGGAGCGGGTGCCCTCGCCGGAGTCGAGGACGGCGTCGTGGCCGCCCATGTTGCCGCGCTCGGGCGCGAAGACCGGGATGCCCGCGCGCTCACCGACGACCTCGAGCTGGGTGACGGCGTTGGGGCGCTGCAGGTCGGCCGCGACGAGCAGGGGCGTGTGCCCCTGGTCCTTGAGCCACTTGCCGAGCTTGCCGGCGAAGGTCGTCTTGCCCGAGCCCTGCAGGCCCGCGAGCATGATGACCGTCGGCGGCTGCTTGGCGAAGCGGATGGTGCGCGTCTGCCCGCCGAGGATGCCGACGAGCTCCTCCTGCACGATCTTGACGACCTGCTGCGCCGGGTTGAGCGCCTGGCTGACCTCGGCACCGAGGGCCCGCTCGCGCACCGACCCCGTGAAGCGCTTGACGACGGGCAGCGCCACGTCGGCGTCGAGCAGGGCGAGGCGGATGTCGCGGATCGTCGCGTTGACGTCGGACTCCGTGAGCCGGCCCTTGCCGCGGAGGTTCTTGAACGTCGCGGTCAGGCGGTCAGACAGGGATGCAAACACCGGGCAAGGTTATCCGCTCCGGCGCGTGGGTCCGACCCGACGCCCGAGGACGTATGCCGTGAGCCTCCGTCACGCGTGGCGGTTACGTTGGTCCGATGGCTGACCTCATCGACAAGATCGCGTGGATCCACCTGGAGGAGCGCCGGCTGCTCGTGGCCCGCAACACCGGACGGGAGCGCTTCTACCTGCCCGGCGGCAAGCGGGAGCCCGGCGAGAGCGACGTGGACACGTTGGTCCGCGAGCTCGACGAGGAGCTGGCCGTGACGGTGGAGCCGTCGACAGCCCTGCACGTCGGCACGTTCGAGGCCCCGGCCGACGCCCGCGCGGACGGGCTGCTCGTCCGGCTCACCTGCTACACCGCCGTGCACACCGGCCGGCTCGTGCCGTCGCGCGAGATCGAGGAGATCGCGTGGGTCACGGCCGGCGACGGCGACCGGGTCTCCGCCGTCGACCGGCTCGTCCTGGCCCACCTGCACGAGGCCGACCTCCTCGACTGAGCCGAGCCGCTCCCCCCGGTTCGATGTATCTGCGCGGCCCAGGCGCCGCGCAGACACATCGAACCGCTGTCGGGTGCCGGTGGGATGAGGAGGCTGCTCAGTCGGCGTCGCAGGTGTCGATGATCATCGCCACCGCCTGGGCGGCCCTGGCCGGCGCGAGCTGGCCACCACCGAACTCGGTCACGTAGAACGTGTCGAGGGTCTGGCCGGCATACGTGGCGATGTGCGCGGAGCGCACCGACAGCGAGGCGCGGGCCAGGGTGATCCCGATGTCCTGGAGCAGCCCGGGCCGGTCGGTCGCGCGGACCTCGATGACCGTGGCGCTCTCGGACGCGCTGCTGATCACCATGGCCCGCGTCGAGTCGACCGAGCCCGAGCCGGGGCTGCGCACCCCGGTGGACTTGCGCCGCTGCAGCTTGCCCAGGGGCGAGCGGTCGCCCTTGCCCACCCGGACGAGGTCACGCGCGATGACCGGCGGCAGCGGTGTCTCCCCGCCCGGCGAGTCGACCCACCACTCGTTGACCGCCACGCCGTCGACGGTGCGCACGATCGCCGAGCGCACGACGAACCCGTGGGCCGCCAGCAGGCCCGCGGTGTCGGCGAACAGGCCTGCGCGGTCGCGGTCGATGATGTCGATGCGGTGCGCGCCGCCGAGCGACGACACGGTGACGTAGGGCTCTCCGGACGCGATCTGGTCGAGGGCGTCGTCGGAGAGCGACAGGGTCTCGATCGGTTCCACGACGAGCGCCCCCTCTCCTCGGTTCTGGTTGCTCTGGGTGGTCAGGGCCGTGCGACAGGCCTGGTAGAGGCGCTGGACGAGTCCGGCGCGCCAGTCGCTCCAGGCCTTGGGGCCGGCCGCCGACGCGTCCGCCTCGGTGAGGGCGCGCAGCAGGTCGAGGGTCGCGGCCGAGCCGTCGACGGCCTCGGACAGGGCGGCGATGGTCGCCGGGTCCTCGGGGTCGCGACGGGTCGCGAGCTCCACCAGGGTCAGGTGCTCACGCACGAGCCGCACCACGGTGCGGCGGTCGGCGTCGGTGACGCCCATCCGCTGGAGCACCGTGTCGGCCAGGTCGGCGCCGGTGACGCTGTGGTCCTGCGACCCCGGCACCTTGCCGATGTCGTGCAGCACCGCGGCGAGCATGAGCAGGTCGGGGCGGGCGACGTCGCGGACCATGCCACTCGCGGCCACGACCGTCTCGATGAGGTGCCGGTCGACGGTGTGCCGGTGGACGGCGTTGCGCTGCGGACGGCTGCGGACCGCCTGCCACTCCGGGATCCAGCGCTCGACGACGCCGGCCAGGTCGAGCCCCTCCCAGACGGTGACGAGCCCGGGGCCCGACGCCAGCAGGTCGGCGAAGAGGTTGCGGGCGACCTCGGGCCACGGCTCCGGCAGGGCCGGCGCGGTCGCAGCCAGGTTCTTCAGGGTCGTCGGCGAGAGCGGGATGCCGCCCCGTGCGGCCACGACGGCGGCGCGCAGCGGGATGATCGGGTCCGAGGACAGGTCGGCCGACGGCCCGAGGACCGCCTCGCCGTCGTGCCGGTAGAGCCCGTAGCCCAGCGGAGCGAGCTGCGGCCGGCGCGGACCGACGCGCAGGGTTCGGGCGCGCTGGGACTGCATGGCGCGGCGCAGGGTGCCGTCGACGGCATACGCGATCGTGCGGGCCGAGGTGGAGAGGTCGGTCAGCAGGTCGTCGGCGTCGGTGTAGCCGAGCAGGGCGGCGCACGCGTCCTGGTCGTCACGGGTCAGGCGGTCGCGGCCGCGCCCGGTGACGACGTGGATGGCGTCGCGCACGTCGAGGATGCGCTCGTAGGCCTCGTCCACCTCGCCGTGGGGGCGGTCGGTCAGCCAGGCGGCGGTGAGCGCCCTCAGCACCGACATGTCGCGCAGGCCGCCGTGGGCCTCCTTGAGGTCGGGCTCGATGAGGTGGGCGAGGTCGCCCTGCCGGGCGTGCCGCTGCACCACCGAGTCCTGCATCTCGCCGAGGCGCGTGCGGGCGTTGGCCCGCCAGTCGTGGGCCACGGTCGAGCGGGCGGCGTTGACGACGTCGGCGTCACCCGCGACGTGCGTCAGGTCGAGCAGGCCGACCGCGGCCGACAGGTCGTCGGACGCGACGGCCCGGCAGTCGGCCACGGTGCGCACGCTGTGGTCGAGCCGGACCCCGGCGTCCCAGATCGGGTACCAGAGCTTGTCGGCGAAGGCGCCGACCTCCTTGCCCGACAGCCCGCGCGGGTGGTGCACGAGCACCAGGTCGTAGTCGCTGAGCGGTCCGCCGTCGCCGCGGGCGAGGGAGCCGACGGCGGCGAGGGCCACGCCCTCGTGCCGGCGTCCGGCGCACGCCTCGCGCCAGAGCTCCTGGAGCCAGCCGAACCCGAACTCCGCGAGCGCCCGGCGCCGGGTCTGGCCGGCGCCGGGCGTCGCGAAGGTGCGGGTGCCGGCGAGGTCGAGACGTCGTGAGGTCACATCCGTCATGTCAGGTCTCGCCGTCCCCTTGTGGTGCGTGTGGTGGTCTTCGGTGCGGTCCCGAGTGGTGCGTCGACGCTCAGAGGGCGTCGACGCCCCGCTCGCCGGTGCGGACCCGCACCACGTCCTCGACCGGGACGGACCAGATCTTGCCGTCGCCGATGCGACCGGTCTGGGCGGCCTTGAGGATGACCTCGAGGACGTCCGTGGAGTCGACGTCGTCGACGAGGACCTCCAGGCGCACCTTCGGCACGAAGTCGACGGTGTACTCGGCGCCTCGGTAGACCTCGCTGTGGCCGCGCTGGCGGCCGTAGCCGCTGGCCTCGCTGATGGTCATGCCGGCCACCCCGAAGGCTTCCAGCGCCTCCTTCACCTCGTCGAGCTGGTGCGGCTTGATGATGGCGGTGATGAGCTTCACGCGGATGCCCCTTCCTTGGAGGACGGCTCGTCGGCGACGGGCTGTCGGGTTCGTTCGGCCACGACGCCCGAGGTGGGCAGGCTACGGCTGCCACCCGTGAACGAGCCGAGGTCGTACGCGGTCTCTGCGTGCTCCAGCAGGTCGATGCCGCTGACCTCCTCCTCCTCGGAGATGGTGAAGCCCATGGTCTTGTGCAGGACCCAGCCGATGGCGAAGGTCACCACGAAGGAGTAGACCAGCACCGCGACCGCCCCCAGGGTCTGGGCCCACAGCTGCCCGAAGCCTCCGCCGAAGAAGAGACCGTCGTTCATCTTCAGGCCCGCCGTGCCGGTCGGGCTGTTGGTCGCGTCGGCGAAGAAACCGATGAGCAGGGTGCCGATGAGGCCGCCGACGAGGTGCACGCCGACCACGTCGAGGCTGTCGTCGAAGCCGAAGCGGAACTTGAGGCCGACGGCGAGGGCACAGCCCACACCGGCCGCGAGACCGACGACGAGGGCGCCCCACGGGGAGACGGTGGCGCAGGCCGGGGTGATGGCGACGAGACCGGCGACGACACCGGAGGCCGCACCGAGGGAGGTGGCGTGGCCGTCGCGGATCTTCTCCGTGATGAGCCAGCCGAGCATGGCCGTGCAGGTGGCGCCGAGGGTGTTGACCCAGACGCCGGAGGCCAGGGTGCCTGCGCTGAGCGCCGAGCCGGCGTTGAAGCCGAACCAGCCGAACCACAGGATGCCGGCACCGATCATGACCAGCGTCAGGTTGTGCGGACGCATCGGCTCCTTGGGCCACCCGACCCGCTTGCGGAGCAGGATGGCCAGGGCCAGGCCCGCGACACCGGCGTTGATGTGGATGGCCGTGCCACCCGCGAAGTCGTAGGCGCCGGCGCCGCCGAGGAAGAGCCCCTCGGCCTTGTTGGCGATCCAGCCGCCCGTCTCGGCCGCGAAGCCGTTGAAGGCGAAGACCCAGTGGGCCGCCGGGAAGTAGACGAGCGTCGCCCAGATGACCGTGAAGACCGTCCACGTGACGAACTTGGCCCGGTCGGCGATGGCGCCGGAGACGAGAGCCACGGCGATGATCGCGAAGACGACCTGGAAGGCGACGAAGGCGCCGCCGGGGATGCCGCCCGCAGCCGGCGTCCCCCCGGATGCCGGGACGAAGCCGTAGATGGCATCGAGCACGCCCGTGAGCCCGAAGTGTTCGAAGGGATTGCCGAGGAGACCGCCGCCGACGTCGTTGCCGAACGTCTCGCTGTAGCCCCAGAGGATCCACACCGTGCCGACCGTCCCCATGGTGATGAACGACATCATCATCATGTTGAGGACGCTCTTGGTGCGGACCATGCCGCCGTAGAAGAGGGCGAGACCGGGCGTCATGAACAGGACCAGGGCGGCCGCTGCCAGGACCCACGCGGTGTTCCCGCTGTCGGTGAACGGCGCTTCTGCCGTCACGTAGGTAAGTGCGCTCATGGCGAGAACGATGGACGGGCCCAATTTCGGGCGACGGCGCCGTTTGTTACAGGCATGTCAACAACGGGTGGGCGGTGTTAGCGGATGGTTTCCCCCACCGTGGCCGTCCGGATCGTGGACTCCCCCGACCGACCGCTGGACGGCGTCGGCCACCGCGCCCCTCTCGGGAACGCACGTATGCCGCCCGGCTGGGCCGGACGGCATACGTGGAGTGGTCGGGGGTGGTCTGGTCGGGGTGGACCGCCGGCACGCCCTGGGTTGCGCCCTTCCCCGGCTCCAGCTCAGGGTGGGAGGGGACTACATGACGATGGCGTCGACGAAGGCCTCGGGGTCGAAGGGGGCGAGGTCGTCGGGTCCTTCACCGAGGCCGACGAGCTTGACCGGGACGCCGAGCTGGCGCTGGACCGCGACGACGATGCCGCCCTTGGCCGTGCCGTCGAGCTTGGTCAGCACGATGCCGGTGACGTCGACCGCCTCGGAGAAGACCTTGGTCTGCTGGAGGCCGTTCTGGCCGGTCGTCGCGTCGAGGACGAGCAGGACCTCGTCGATCTCGCTCTGCTTCTCGATGACGCGCTTGACCTTGCCGAGCTCGTCCATGAGGCCGACCTTGTTGTGGAGGCGGCCGGCGGTGTCGATGATGACGACGTCGACCTCCTCCTCGATGCCGGCCTTGACCGCGTCGAAGGCGACGGCCGCCGGGTCGGCGTTGTCCTTGTCGGACCGCACGGTGGCGACCCCGACGCGGGCGCCCCACGTCTCGAGCTGGTCGGCGGCAGCGGCGCGGAAGGTGTCGGCCGCGCCGAGCAGCACCTCGCGGTCCTCGGCGACGAGCACGCGGGCGAGCTTGCCGACCGTCGTCGTCTTGCCGGTGCCGTTGACGCCGACGACCAGGATGACGGCGGGACGGTCACCGACGCGGCTGCTCGCGATGCGGCGGTCCATGTCGGGCTGGACGAGCGCGAGGAGGTCCTCGCGGAGCCATCCACGGACGGTCGCCTCGTCGGTCGTGCCGTCGACCTTGACGCGCGTGCGCAGCGAGTCGACGAGCTCCATCGTCGCCTCGACCCCGAGGTCGGAGGAGATGAGGGTGTCCTCGACCTCCTCCCAGGCCTCCTCGTCGAGCTTGCCCCGCGACAGCAGGGCCAGCAGGCCCTGGCCGATGGAGGAGTTGGAGCGGGCCAGGCGCGCGCGAAGGCGCTGCAGCCGGCCACGGGCGGACTCCGGGCGCTCGAGGGTCGGCTCGGGCGCGGTGGGTGCGGTCGGTTCCTCGACCTGGACCTCGGCAGGCGCCCCCGGCGCCTCGGGCGCCTCGACCGTGTCGGTCGGGCCCGCGGGCGGGCGGCGGTCGAGGTCCTCGGCGGGCAGCCCCGGTCGTGCGGGAGGCGCCTGGCGCTCGAGGGTGCGGCCGCGGCCGCGCAGGAGGCTGACGCCGTAGCCGACGGCGCCGAGCACGATGGCGACGCCGATGATGACGTAGATCAAGACTGTGTCCACGTCAGCCATCCAACCACGGTCGCGGCGACGCCCCGTTCGCCCACGAGGCGGCCGGGAGCCCCATGAACCGGGGCGTCAGCCGGGTGTCCGGACGCGGCTCGACCACCGGTGTCCGCCGGTGGTCGAGGGATGGGCAGGTGGTCGGCGCGGCCCTAGTGGGTGCGGGCGCGCGGTCGGCCGAGGGTGGCGGCGCGGCGACGTGCCGAGCGTGCGACCCCTTCCCCCTTGGTGGTGAGCAGGTCGCGGCCGCCGCGGTGCGCGGGCACCGCCACGACGCCGACGACCGCGACACCGAGCACGGTGACGACGAGCATCGAGATGACCAGGAAGACCATGTGACAAGAGTGACGCATGTGACTGGCGTGACGCAAATAGCATGAAGTGACGATTTGGCAACTCCAACGTGCCGGCGCGCGGCCACTCCGGGCATCCCGACCGATCGGACCGAGCGACACCGAGCCACGCGCGCGACCCACCTCGGGCGACACCGAGCAGCCGGACACGGCCGGGCCGGCCCTCCCTGGCCCTCCCGGGCCCACCGAGGGCGTATGCCGGGTGCGTCAGGCCGAGCGGTCGGCGACGTCGCGCAGGCGCTGGCTCACGACCGTCGTGACGCCGTCACCCCGCATGCTGACGCCGTAGAGGGCGTCCGCGATCTCCATCGTCTTCTTCTGGTGCGTGATGACGATGAGCTGGGAGCTGTCGCGCAGCTCCTCGAAGAGCGTGATGAGGCGGCCGAGGTTGGCGTCGTCGAGAGCGGCCTCGACCTCGTCCATGATGTAGAAGGGCGAGGGCCGGGCCTTGAAGATCGCGACGAGCAGGGCCACCGCGACGAGCGAGCGCTCGCCACCGGAGAGCAGCGACAGCCGCTTGATCTTCTTGCCCGGGGGGCGGGCCTCGACCTCGAGGCCGGTGGTCAGCATGTTGGACGGGTCGGTCAGCACGAGCCGCCCCTCACCGCCCGGGAAGAGCCGCTGGAAGACGCGCTCGAACTGGACGGCGGTGTCCTCGAAGGCCTCGGCGAAGACACGCTCGACGCGCTCGTCGACCTCCTTGACGATGTCGAGCAGGTCTCGCTTGGAGTTCTTGAGGTCCTCGAGCTGCTCGGTGAGGAACTTGTGGCGCTCCTCGAGGGCGGTGAACTCCTCGAGGGCGAGCGGGTTGATGCGCCCGAGGGCGTTCAGCTTGCGCTCGGCCTGGCGCAGCCGCTTCTCCTGCGCCTCGCGCACGAACGGCACCGGGTCGGGCTGGGGCGCGTCGGGGTCTGCGTCGGGGTCGGGGACGGCCGGGACGAGCTGGTGCGGGCCGTACTCCTCGACGAGGTCGGACGGCGCGATGCCGAGCTCCTCGACCGCCTTGGTCTCGAGCTGCTCGATGCGCAGGCGCTGCTGGGTGCGAGCCACCTCGTCGCGGTGCACGCTGTCGGTCAGCTCGCGCAGCTCGGCCTGCAGCACCGAGATGTCACGGCGCACGACAGCCAGCTCGGCGTCGCGCTCGGTGCGCTCCGCCTCGCCTGCGGCACGGGCGTGCCCGGCCTGCTCGGCGGACTCGGCGAGCAGCTCGTGGGCCCAGGTCGCAGCCGCGCGCACGGCGTCGGCGACGGCGGCCTCACGGGCGCGGCGCTCGCGCTTCTCGGCGAGGCGCCGACGGGTCTCCTCCTCGTGCCGGGCGCTGCGCTCGAGCGCGTCGCCCCGGTCCTTGAGGGCTCGCGCCCGCTCCTCGCGGGTGCGCAGTGCCAGGCGCAGCTCCGTCTCGCTGGCCCGGGCCTCGCGCGCCACGGCCTCGAGCCGGTCGCGCTCCTCGGTCGACGGCTCGTCGGCGAAGTCGCCCTCGCCGCTGGCGGCCTCGAGGCGCTCGAGCAGCGCCGCGTGCTCGGTCTGGTCGGCCTCGAGGGCGGTCATGGCGTCGGCGATGGCCTTCTCGGTGCGCTCGACCTCGGACCGCGCGGCGCGGAGGGTCTGGCCCAGCGAGCCGAGCTTCTCGGCGATGGCGGCCATCCGGGCGTCGCTCTCGTTGAGCCGCTCGAGGGCGACCTCGACCGACTCGGCGAGCTCGGCGCGGCTCGACTCGGCACCGGCCACGCGGAAGCGGGCCTCCTCACCCTCCCGGGTGGCCCGGGCCATGGCGTCCTGGGCGTCGTCGAGGGCGGCCTGCAGCTCGATCAGGCTCGGGGCGCTCGTGCTGCCACCGCGGACGGCGCCGGGGGCGTAGACGTCGCCGCCGCGCGTGACGGCGGTGACGCCCGGGTGCTGGCGCACGAGGGTCCGGGCGGCAGAGCCGTCCGGCACGAGGGCGACGCGCTCGAGCACCTGCTCGACGGCAGGACGCACGGAGTCGGGGCACTCGACGACGTCGCGCGCCCAGCGGGCCCCGCCGGGCAGGACGGGCCACGACGCACGGTCGACGGCGGTGGCCGACTCGGAGACGAGCAGGCTGGCGCGGCCGTTGTCGCCGTCGCGGAGGGCGTCGAGGGCGGCCGCCGCGGCATCGAGGGACCCGACGGCCAGTGCCTCCGCGGCGGAGCCGAGCGCTGCGGCGACGGCGTTCTCGAGGCCGGCCTCGACGGTGACGAGAGAGGCGACCGACCCGAGGATCTCGTGTCCGTCGTCGGCGGCGGCGAGCAGAGCGGCGGCGCCGTCCTTGCGGCTCAGGCTGAGGCCCAGGGCCTCGACGCGGGCGGCGGCCGTCGTGCGGGCGCGCTCGGCGGTGGCCTCGGCCTCCTTCCAGCGGGCGAGCTCGGCCTCGGCGGCCTCGAGGCGCGCGGCAGCCTCCTCGTAGGCGGTGTCGAGCCCTTCCTCGCCCTCCTCGTCCTGGGCGACGCTCGACTCGAGGCGCGAGAACTCGTGCTCGGCCTCGGCGGCGCGGGCCTGGGCGGCCTCGATCGTGCTGCGCAGGCGTCCCACCTCGGCCTCACGGGCCTCGATGCGCGAGGCCTTGGCGCCGACCTGGCCGCCGAGCTTGGCCAGTCCCTCGCGCCGGTCGGCGGCGGCCCGCGCCTCGCGCTGGAGGCGAGAGGTCTCCTCGGCGTGGCCGCGCTCCGCGTCGGTGCGGTTCATGACCGCCTCCTCGAGCGCGGCCTTGGCCTCGGCGATCTCCTCCAGGAGGTAGGCCTCCTGCTCGCGCACCTCGGCGGCCTGCTCGCGCAGCTGCACGGGGTCGCGGCTCTGCCCGGGGGCGTCGGGCTCGTCGTCCTCGCTGAGCAGGCGCACCCGCTCGGCGGCGAGCGAACGCGTCGAGGCCATCCGCTCGACGAGGCGACCGAGCGCGACGTACTCGTCCTGGGCGCGGGTCAGCGCGGGGCGGGCGGCCTCGGCCGCCTCCTCGAGCGCGGACAGCCGGTGGGCGAGGTCACCGATGGACTCCTCGACCTCGGAGCGGCGCTCGATGAGGGCCGACTCGTCGGCGACCTCCTGCTCGAGCGTGGACGTCAGCTGGACGAGGTCGTCGGCGACGAGGCGCAGTCGGGCGTCGCGCGCGTCGGTCTGGATGACGGCGGCCTTGCGCGCGGTCTCGGCCTGGCGCCCGAGCGGGCCGAGCTGGCGGCGGATCTCCCCCGTGAGGTCGTGCACCCGGGTGAGATTGGCCTCCATCGTGTCGAGCTTGCGCAGCGCACGTTCCTTGCGCTTGCGGTGCTTGAGGACGCCGGCCGCCTCCTCGATGAAACCGCGGCGCTCCTCCGGGGTGGCGCGCAGGACGGTGTCGAGCTGCCCCTGCCCGACGATGACGTGCATCTCGCGGCCGATGCCGCTGTCGGAGAGCAGCTCCTGCACGTCGAGCAGGCGGCAGGGGGTGCCGTTGATGGCGTACTCGGACCCGCCGTTGCGGAACATCGTGCGCGCGATCGTCACCTCGGTGTAGTCGATCGGCAGGGCACCGTCGGTGTTGTCGATCGTCAGGGCCACCTCGGCGCGTCCGAGCGGCGCGCGACCGGAGGTGCCGGCGAAGATGACGTCCTCCATCTTGCCGCCGCGCAGCGACTTGGCGCCCTGCTCGCCCATGACCCAGGCGAGCGCGTCGACGACGTTGCTCTTGCCGGAGCCGTTGGGGCCGACGATGCAGGTGATGCCGGGCTCGAGCCGCATGTGGGTCGCCGAGGCGAAGGACTTGAAGCCCTTCAGGGTGAGGCTCTTGACGTACACGACCCGAGAAATCCTTTGTCCAGCCAGCCAGCGATCCCGGTCAGCGTACTAGCCGGTGGGCGCTGCCCCGGGGAGGCGAGCGACCTGCGCGTTCGCAGGGCCCCCGCGTGACGGCATACGACCGCCTACCGTGGACGGGTGGACACCGACGCGACCCGGCCCCGAGCGACCCCCGACCCGAGCGACGCGCACGCGGTCACGACGCTCGAGCGGCTGCTCGAGGTCTACCCGGGCGACCCGGCGCCCAACAGCCTCGCCAAGGAGTCCGCGACGATCACCCCGAGCCACGCGCGGATCATCGCAGCCGCGCCGTTCGTCGTCATCGCCACGGTCGGTGCCGGCGGCCTCGACCAGCCACCTCGCGGTGATGCCGCGGGCTTCGTCGTCGTGCGCGACGAGCGCACCCTCGTCGTGCCGGACCGCCGCGGCAACCACCGCCTCGACACGCTGCGCAACGTCGTCGCCGACCCGCGCGTCGGGCTCCTCTTCCTCGTGCCCGGCCTCGGCGAGGAGCTGCGCGTGCGCGGGACCGCGGTCATCTCGACCGACCCCGACGAGCTGGCCCGGCACACCGTCAGGGGCATCGCCCCGGCGTCGGTGCTCGTCGTGACGGTCGAGCGCATCTACTTCCAGTGCGCGCGGGCGGTGAAGCGAAGCCGGCTGTGGGACAGCAGCGCCCAGGTCGACCCGAAGACCCTTCCGACCGCCGGCACGATGACCCGCGAGGCGGGCGGGTTCGCCTCGGACGACGAGGCGGCCGCCTACGACGCGGCGCTCGACGAGCGGCAGGCAGCGACGCTCTACTGACGACCCGTCGTACGCGTCGTACGCGTCCTACGCGTCGCCGTTCGCGATGCGCTCGTGGTGGTGGATGACCTCGGCGATGATGAAGTTCAGGAACGCCTCGGCGAAGACGGGGTCCAGGCCGGCGCTGTCGGCGAGCGACCGGAGCCGCGCGATCTGACGTTCCTCGCGCTGGGGGTCGGCGGCGGGCAGGTGCTGCTCCGCCTTGAGCCGCCCGACCTGCTGGGTGCACTTGAACCGCTCCGCCAGCAGGTGCACGAGGGCGGCGTCGATGTTGTCGATGCTGCTGCGCAGCCGGGCCAGCTCGGCAGGGACCTCGGGCACGTCGCTCACGCGGCCAGCCTAGGTGGACTAGCGCTCCACGAAACCCGTGGTCCCGTCCCTCGGAACGCCGGCCTGCACGACGACGCTCTCGACGTGGCCGGGGCGGCGCGTCGTCGAGGGCGTCTCGCGCAGCAGCGCCTCGAGGGCGTCGACGGCGTCCGCGCTCCCCTGGGCCACGACCTCGACGCGGCCGTCGGCCGTGTTGCGGGCGTGCCCGACGATCCCGAGCTCGAGCGCGCGGGCCCGGGTCCACCATCGGAAGCCGACGCCCTGCACCGAGCCCCGCACGAAGATCGTGCGCCTCACGGTCTCACCGGCCGGTCCAGTCGATCGCTCGTCCACCCCGACACGGTATGCCGCGTGGCGCCGCGGTGTCGGCACCACCCGTCACTATGCTCACGGCAGGCACACCGGTGACTCCACTCACTGCAGCCCACGGAAGGAGCGACGTGACGACGTCGGCGATTTCACGGGCGGCTGGCACGAGCCAGACCGCCGAGGCGGCCACGGAGGCCGGACCGCGATCGGGGCGTGCCCGTCCGGTCGGCACCTCCCCGGGCCGCTCGGGCCGGATCGAGGGGCTCGACGGACTGCGGGCCCTCGCCATCGTCGGTGTTCTCGTCTACCACCTCAACGCGTCGTGGCTGCCGGGCGGCTTCCTCGGCGTCGACGTCTTCTTCGTCGTCTCGGGCTTCCTCATCACCACGCTGCTCGTGCGCGAGCACGAGCGCACGGGGCGCATCGCCCTGTCGCAGTTCTGGGTCCGCCGGGCCCGCCGCCTCCTGCCGGCCCTCGTGCTCTGCGTCCTGACCAGCGTCCTCATCGCGCGCGCGGTCAGCCAGGACCTGCTCGTCGAGGTGGGCCGCCAGATGCTCGGCGCCCTCACCTTCTCGACGAACTGGATCGAGATCACGGCCGGCAGCAGCTACTTCGACCAGACCGCGCCCCAGTTGTTCATGAACTTCTGGTCGCTGGCCGTCGAGGAGCAGTTCTACCTCGTGTGGCCGTTGGTGACCCTGGCCCTGCTCGCCGTGGCGAGCCGGGTGCGGGTGGGCGTCGCGCTCGCCGTAGGTCTCGCCTCCTCGGTGCTCATGGCGGTGATGTTCACGCCGGGCACCGACGCGACCCGCGTCTACTACGGCACCGACACCCACGTCATGGGTCTCATGGCCGGCGCCGCGCTCGCCTTCGCGTGGGCCAGTCCGCGGCTCGCGGGGTGGGTGGCCCCGTCCCGCTGGGGTCGCTTCGGGGCGTATGCCGTGCCGCTGGCCCTCGTGGTCCTGCTGGCCGAGATGTTCCTCCTCGACGAGCAGTCGAGCCTGACCTTCCGCGGCGGCATCGTCATGGCGTCGGTCGCGACCGCGGTCCTCGTCATGGGGGTGCTCGAGCGGCGCCCGGGTGGCATGACGGCGACCCAGCGGGTGATGCGGCACCCCGTGGCCGGGTGGGTCGGGGCGCGGTCCTACTCCATCTACCTCTGGCACTGGCCGGTCATCCTGCTCGTCGCCCTCGACAACCCGTCGGCCCCCGGCACGCCGTCGCACCTGCTGACACGACTGTGGTGCGTGCTCGTGACGCTCGCACTGGCCGACCTCACCTTCCGCTTCGTCGAGACGCCCTTCCGCACCCTGGGCTTCAGGGGTGTGGCCACGGCACTGCGACGCGGGCTGTCGATCCTGACCCTGCGCGGCCGGCGTGGACTCGCGGCGGTCGTCACGGTGCTGGCCGTCGGGACTACCGTCATCGTCCTGACGGCCCCCGACCAGAGCGAGACCGCCCGCCTGCTCGCGGCCAACGAGGCCGCGGCGGACGCGTCCGCGACGGCCGCCCCCACCGCCGCTGCCACGCCCGGGTCCGCCACGCCCACCTCCGTCCCGGCGGCGACGACGACGCGGGCGACCGCCCCAACGGGCGCGTCCCCGTCCCGGAGCGCGTCGGGCGCGAACGCGTCGTTCACGATGCCCACCGGCAACGAGATCGACGCCTACGGTGACTCGATCATGGTCGGCAGCCTGCAGGCGCTCCAGTACTACTTCCCCGGCATCCGCATCGACGCCAAGTCCAACCGCCGGTGGTCCGACGGGCTGACCGAGGTCTCGGCTCGCGGCGACGGCAACCGGCGCGCGGTCATCCTCGCCTTCGGCACCAACGCGGGTGTCGACGAGGACCGCGTCAAGCAGGTCCTCGACGTCCTCGGCCCCGACCGGATGGTCGTCCTCGTCAACATCATGGGCCCGTTCGCGCGCGTCGACACCGACAACGCCACGCTCGAGCTCGTCGCGCGCGGACGCCCCAACGTCGTGGTGGCCGACTGGGCGGACGCCATCCGGGCCCACCCCGACCAGGTCCAGTCCGACCGGATCCACCCGACGATCAGGGGCGCCCACCTCTTCTCCAAGACGGTGCGACAGGCAATGGCCGACCTCTCCGCCAGGAACACCGGCACGAAGGTCGTGCTCAAGGACCTCCCGATCCCCTGAGGCCGCAGGCCTGCCACGCCGCGAGGGCCGGCCGGGTGCCCGGGCGCCGTCATCGACGCCTGACCGCCCGGGCTGCCGCCGGGTCGCGTCGCCTGACGTCGCCGGACCGTCCCAGCCGTCAGGGAGGGGTGACGGGGATCGTGCGCAGCTCACCGTCGTCGCCGGCGAGCACCACCACGGCCGCGTCCGGCAGGTCGGCCAGGACCTCGTTGAGGGCATCGACCGTCCAGGGTGGCGCCGTCGTGTCGGTCCGCGCCAGCAGGCTGACGGCTCCGCCCGTGCGTGCGTGCACGGCCCGGACGACGTCCGGGTCGGCCGGCCCGACGAGCATGACGTAGCGCGGCCCGTGCCGCTGCTCCCCCAGCACGCCGCGGTCCGCCCGGAGCACCGTCCAGTGGTAGGCGGCCACGAGCCCGGACGTCACGATGATGCCGAGCGGGTAGCGCACGGCCTGGAGGGTCTGCGGCCCGACCGTGCCGGCGAAGACGTCCTGCAGGGCACTGACCACGCCCGCGAGCAGGGCGCCGACGGCGGCCACCCCGGCCACCCCGAAGAGCACGAGCACGTAGACCCGACGGCTGGCGGACCGCCGCTCCCCCACGGGGTCCGCCGCCACCTCCCGCTCCAGGCGTCGCCAGAAGAACCACCAGACCGGCCCTCCCACCGCCATGAGGGTCGCCGCGGCGATGACGGTGTCGAGCGGGTCGCTCCCTCCGACGAGGGCAGCGTCGGCGCCGCCCAGCCCCTCGACCCCGGCCACGATCATGACCACGAGGCCCACGGCTGCCGCCACGATCCCCACCCCCGCGAGCAGGTAGTCGTAGGCCCGGCGCACCTCGGTGCGTCCCGTGTCGGCCGCCGGGCGCAGGACGGCCCGGTGGTAGGCCCAGACCACCCCGCCCACGACGACGGCGCCGAGGGCCCACGGCAGCGCCTCGAGCTGCGACGTGCCACTCGCCCCGGCTCCTCTCAGGAGCCACACGAGGAGCCGGTCGAGGGCGACGCTCGCCCCCACGACCGCCGTGAGCAGTCCGCCGGCCACCCCGACGAGCAGGACCAGGACGTGCCACAGCGTGCCGCGCTGGAGGTGGCGCGCTGGCAGCAGCCAGCACACCGCCCAGACCGGCAGCCCTGCCGCGAGCGTCATGACTCCGAGCTGCACCGCGGAGGGCGCGTCGGGCGCGGTGCTCGTGGAGATCCCCAGGACCTGGCCGAGGAGACCGCCGAGGAGCAGGACCGTCCCCGCCGATGCGACGCTGAGCCCGACGGCGGCTCCGAGGAGCCCGGCCACCGTCAGCACGTCCCGCCCCACGACGCGGCGCTCGATCGCGCGGTGGACGAGCCAGACACCGCCCCAAACGACGATCTCGGCGAACTGCGAGCCACCGCTGAACGGCACTCCGAGTGCCCACCCGACCGTGATCTGGAGGGCGAAGACGACCGAGACGACCGAGACGACCGATGCGGCGGTCAGGTAGAGGGTGAAGCCGCGCGAGCGTGCCTCGGCGGCGTCGCTGCGGATGTGGCCCCTGGTCCACGCCGCGAGCACCACGTAGAGCGGCAGCCCGACGACCGCGAAGGCCGTCTGCTGGGCCAGCAGGTCCTCGAAGCCCTCCGTCGGCCGCCCGACGTCGATGACCCGGGCGAGCAGGCCGACGACGCCGGTGACGGCCACCATGAGGAGGCCGAAGAGGACGAGGTAGGTGAAGAAGCGGCGGATCGAGGTCCCGTCGGAGCCACGGGGACCGCCGTGCGACAACGCTCGTCTGCCGCCCCATGCCACCAGGGCGATGACGACGAGCGCCAGGACCAGTGTGCCGACCATCTCAACCTCCCATGTCGCAGAACTCGAGGGGCCACGGCGTCCCGGTGAGACGCCATGCGCGCTCGACGGTGCGGAGCGAGAACGTCCGCCGCTCCACGTAGCCTGAGCCGCCGAACGGGTCCATCCCGCCGTCGGCGAACCGGATCTCGACGTCCACGGTGGCCGTCGAGCCGCTCGCGCTGCTGGCGACGAGGTCGACCCGGGAACCGGGCGCGCCGTAGCCGGGCGCCACCGAGCCGTTCTCGAGGTCCCGGGCACGACAGGGTCCGGCGGGATCGATCCAGCCGGCGGCGTCCGCGGTGCGTCCGTCGAGGACGGCCGTCAGGTAGGACTGCACCGCTGCGACCGGCCCTCCAGCGGGGACCGCCGGCGGGGCGCGCCGTGAGGCGACGACCGCCGAGACGGTGGCCAGCGCGATGATCACGGCCACGACACCCCCGAGGACCCGACTCGTCCTCATGCCTCCAGTCTCGACCGGTTCCGTTGGCGCCGAGGACCTTCGGACGGTGATGTGGGACTCACCGACCCAGCGCGACGACCTCGTCCCCGACGCGCAGCGTGGCGTCCGGCCCGACCGGCAGCACCGGAGTCAGCCGGATGCCGAACCACGTGGCGCCCTCCCACTTCCGGTGCCGGGCCAGGGTGCGGATCGGCTCCTTGCCGGTGCTCAGGTCGTCGCGGTCGATCGTCGTCATCACGCACCGGTCGCACACCATCGTCGTCCGGAACGCGACGTCGCCGATGCGAACCGTCGCCCAGGTGTCCTCGGCGAACGGCTCTGCACCCGCGACGACGACATTGGGTCGGAATCGCTCGTGCCCCAACGGATCCCGCGGTTCCTCACCACGCTCGAGGGCGGTCTCGGCCACCCAGTCGTTCAGCCTCGCGAGAGACGACTCCGACGTGACGTGGAGCGGGGCGGCGTCCGAGAGCGAGTTGCGGTCGCCGTCGGCGCCACCGAGGTCCGGCCGGATCGGGCGGTGCGTCGTGTCGTCCTGCCACACCAGCCGCAGGGGTCGTCCCACCCGGGCCGTCAGCCAGTCGTCGGCGCGTGGCCCGGCTGGCCGGGCCCGGTCCTGTCCCGAGAAGCCGACGCGCACGGGCGGTGCGTCGTGGGGCGGCGCCACCTCGACCGGGTCGCCACCGGATCCGAGCAGCCGGACTCCGCCCCCGTCGAGCGGCTCGGCCCGCAGACCGAGCAGCGCGTGCTCCTCGCGGGCGGTGACCTTGGTGCCGTCCGGGTCGACGACCGCCCACCGCCGGTCACCGCGCAGTCCTTGCGCCTCGACGGCCGCGGCCTCGAGGGACACGCCGCCGAGCGACTTCACGGGGTATGCCGTCAGCGCCGTGACGTGCACACCCTCACGCCCGCGCGGCGTCACTCCGCGAGCCACGCGGCATACGCGTCGAAGGTGTAGGGCCGGCCGAGGAAGTCCTCGACGAGGTCGGCCGCGTCCCGCCGGCCGCCCTGGGCGAGGACCTTGTCACGGTAGGCGCCCGCGACCTCGGGGTCGAAGAGGTCGCCGTGGTCGAAGGCCGAGAACATGTCCTTGGCGATGACGAGCGACCACATGTACGTGTAGTAGGCCGAGCTGTAGCCGTCGAGGTGCCCGAAGTGGCACTGCATGTGCGTGCCCGAGAGGTGCGGGAAGACGGAGTAGCGCTCCATCAGCTCACGCAGGCGGTCCGTGAGGTCGTCGGTCTCGTGCACGTGGAAGTCGTAGGACAGCGCGGCGTAGAACATCTGCGTGCGCGCGTCGTAGCCCTTGCCGAAGTCGTCGGCGCGCCGCATGGCCCGCACGAGCTCGGCCGGGATCGTCGCCCCGTCCGTGTTGCGGGCGAAGGTCGCGAGGACGTCGGAGTCCCAGGCCCACTCCTCGAGCATCTGGCTCGGGGCCTCGACGAAGTCCCACTCGGTCGCGACCCCCGAGAAGCGCACCCACTCGGTGCGGCCGGCGAGGACGTGGTGCACGAGGTGGCCGAACTCGTGGAAGAGGGTGACGACCTCGTCGTGCTCCATGAGGCCACGGTTGAAGTTGCACACGAGCACGCCCTCGGCCAGCTGCGTGCCGGCGACGCCGCGGGCCAGGTCGAACTGGGCCGCGTGCTTGTACTTGCCCTCGCGCGGGTGCAGGTCGAGGTGGATGCGCCCGATGCGCTCGCCCTGGAACGACACGTCGTAGGTCGCGACCTCCTCGTGCCAGGTCCGGGCGTCCTCGCGCGGGACGAGGGACCACTCGAGGCCGAAGAGGCGGCCGGTGACGTCGAGCAGCCCCTGGCGCACCGACTCGAAGGGGAAGTAGGTGCGGACCTTCTGCGCGTCGACCGCCAGCTGCTCCTTGCGGACCAGCTCGGCGTAGTAGGAGACGTCGGCGCCGTCGATGTCGGTGGCGTCGGGCCGGTCCTGGCGCAGGCGCTCGAGCAGCACCGCCTTGTCGCGCTCGGCGCTCGCGGTGGACAGCTCGGTGATGCGGTCGATGAACTCGCCGATCGCCTTGCCGCTGCCGATCATCTTGACCTCGGCGTCGTAGTCGGCCCACGACGCGTAGCCCAGCAGCGCGGCGTGCTCGCGCCGGACGGCGAAGATCTCCTGCAGCACGCGGTCGTTGGCCGGCCAGGCGATGGTGAGGAACTCGGTCACGAGGTCACGCCGGGCCTGCGCGTCGTGCGCGAAGGTGCGGAACGGCACGACGTCCGGGTAGTCGGTCGTCACGGTGACGAGACCCTCGTCGTCCACGGGGTGCGCGTCGACCCAGTCCTGCGGGAGGCCGGCCAGCCGGTCGGGGGTGAGGCGGATGCTGCGGACGTTCTCACGGATGTTCTTGCTGAACTCCTGGCTCAGCAGGATGGCGCGCTCGCTCAGCTCGCGCAGCCGGTCGCGCGTCGTCTCGTCCTGGTCGACGCCCGAGCGGCGGAAGTCGCGCAGGGTGCGCTCGAGGACCCGCGTCGCGTCCGCGTCGAGGCCGGTCGCGTCCAGACCGGCGAGGACGGCATACAACCCGGTGTCGAGACCGAGGTCGGTGTCGAGCTTCTGCACCTGCTGCGCCACGGCCTCGGCGCGCTCGCGCACCGCCTCGTCCGGGTGGACCTCCGAGAAGAGCGACCCGACGGAGGCTGCGTTGGACAGCGCCGTCTGGGCGTCGTTCCAGACGCGGAGGACCTCGAGCGGCTCACGCGGCGGGTCGCTGCGCAGGCCCTCGACGAGGGAGCGCGCCAGCGCGAGCTGCTGCTCGCCGCGGGCGCCGACCCAGTCGAGCCAGTCGCTCTCGAGGGGCAGGGGCAGGTGGGTGGGCACGGTCGTCACAGTCGGCACTGTATGCCGCCGGCCGGCCCGGACGTCGAACCCCGGTCCCCGAGCTAGTCCCAGAGCTGCAACGACCGCGTCAGGATGCCGTGGAGGTCGTCCGGCCCGACCTCGCGCGGGCTCGTCGCCAGCAGCCGCTGCTGCTTGAGCGAGCCGTCGACGAGGTCGGCCACGTCGTGCTCGCCGTAGCCGACCTCCCCGAGCCCGTTCGGCAGGCCGATGTCGCGCATCAGGTCGACGAGGATCCCGGGGAGCACGTCCCGATCGTCCGAGTCCCACCGGGCGCCGTGGGCCGGGTCGAGCAGCCGGGCGGCCGCCAGATGACGGGCGGGGTCGGACTCGAAGGTCCACCGGAAGGCCTCGGGGGCCGTCAGCGCAACAGCCATGCCGTGGGGCACCATCGGCTCGTCCTGCGGGTAGCCCTCGGGGTGGAAGTCACGCACCCGACCGGCGATCGGGTAGGCGTTGGCGTGCGGCACGTGGACCCCGGCGTTGCCGAAGCCGAGCCCGGCGAACGTCGCGGCCAGCGCCATGTCACCGCGCGCCGCCTCGTCGGACCCGTCGCGCACCGCGGTGCGGAAGGCCTTGGCCAGCAAGGACATCGACCGTTCGGACCACATGTCCGAGATCGGGTTGCTGCCGCAGTACGGCACCCGCTCCCCGGGCTGCTTGCGCTCGTAGCTCGTGAACGGGCGCGCCGTCCAGCTCTCGAGCGCGTGGCACAGGATGTCCATGCCCGCGCTCGCCGTGACGCCGGCGGGCTGGGTCGCCGTCAGACGGGGGTCGACCACGGCCAGGCTCGGCCGCAGCCGCACGTGGCTGATGCCCGTCTTGACCTTGAGCGAGAGGACGTCGAGCACGCAGATCGTCGTGCTCTCCGCACCGGTCCCGGTCGTCGTCGGCACCGCGACGAGCGGCGCGAGGGGGCGGCTCGGGGCCCGTCCCGCCCCGACCGGCACGTTGACGTAGTCCATCAGCTCGCCGCCGTCGCTGAGCAGCAGGTCGACGGCCTTGGCGGTGTCGATGGCCGAGCCACCACCCACGGCGACGAAGCCGTCGAAGGGCCCGTCGGCGCGGGCTCGCTCGACGGCAGCCACGAGGCTCGCGTCCGTCGGCTCGACGTGGGCCGAGTCGTGCACCACCGCGTCGATGCCGAAACCTCGTATGCCGTCCGCGACCCGGTCGGGCCAGCCCGTCGACAGCACGCCCGCGTCGGTGACGACGAGCACGCGGTGCGCACCGAGTGCTGCGAGGTCGTGGCCGATCTCGTCGGCGGCTCCCGCACCGAACTTCAGCTGCGGGGCGCCGTAGGTGAAGACGGACTCGGGGTTCGCAGGCGACCACGTCATGGGGCCACCCTAGGCTGGGACCCATGTCCAGTGACGAGCGCGCCGGCACCCTCGTCGTCGGGGCCGGCCAGGCCGGCATCTCGCTCGTCACCGCCCTGCGCGACCTCGGCGACACCGGTCCCGTGGTGCTCGTCGGCGACGAGTCGGACCCGCCCTACGAGCGGCCGCCACTGTCGAAGGGCTACCTCCGCGGCGAGCACCACCGCGACTCGCTCGTCTTCCACGACGCGGCCTGGTTCGCCGACCTCGGCGTCGAGCTCGTCACCGGTGACCGCGTGGTGTCGCTCCGGCGGGACACCTCCGGCGGCAGCGCCACCACGGCCTCCGGACGCACCCTGACCTTCGGCCGGCTGGCCCTGACGACGGGGGCCGCCAACCGCACGCTGCCCGTCGAGGGCGCCGAGCTCGACGGGGTGCACTCGGTGCGGACCCTCGCCGACGCCGACCGGCTCGCACCACGGCTCCGTTCGGCCCGCCAGGTCGTCGTCGTGGGTGGCGGTTTCATCGGGCTCGAGATCGCCGCAGGGGCCCGCTCGCTCGGCGCCGCCGTCACGGTCGTCGAGGTGACCGACCGCCTCCTCGGGCGCGCCGTCACCCCCCTGCTGTCCGACGCCGTCCGCGACGCGCACCGGCGCCGAGGCACCCGGATCCTGCTGGGCGGCGACGCCGTCCGCGTCGTCGGGACCGACGGCGCCGGCGGTGCGGTGACCGGTGTCGAACTCGCGGACGGCACGACCGTGCCCGCCGACCTCGTCGTCGTCGGCATCGGGGCCATCCCCCGCACCGAGCTCGCCGAACAGCTCGGCCTCCACGTCGAGCCCCACGGCATCGTCGTCGACGAGCACGCCCGCACCTCCGACGGCCTGACCGTCGCGGCCGGCGACTGCGCTCTCGGCCCCAACCCGTTCACCCGCGGCGAGCCCGGACCCACGAGGCTCGAGAGCGTGCCGCACGCGACCGACCAGGCACGCACGGCCGCGGCGACCCTCGCAGGCCACGACACGGCATACGACAGCGTGCCGTGGTTCTGGAGCGACCAGGGCGACCTGCGGCTGCAGATGGCGGGCCTCCCGCACGGCGCAGACCGCACCGTGGTCCGGGGCGACGTTGCGGCAGAGCGGTTCTCGCTGCTCAGCTACCGCGACGACCTGCTCATCGCCGTCGAGTCGGTGGGCGTCCCTGCCGACTACCTCGCCGTGAAACGAGCGCTCGGGAAGGGTATGACCATCCCTGCCGACGGCGCGACGGACACCTCCGTCCCGCTCAAACGGCTCATCACACGGGCACGAGACACCGACCCGTCCTGACGCGCCCCGCGCCGGACGCTGCGTTAGCGTGAGTCGTCGCCCAACGAAGGGACTGAACGCATGCATGCACTGGCGGGTCTGCCCACCGCGGACACCCTCATCAGCGCCAAACCCGTCGACTACGTCATCATCGCGCTCTACTTCGTCTTCGTCCTCGGCATCGGGGTCATGGCGAGGCGCGCGGTGTCCGACTCGATCGACTTCTTCCTCTCGGGCCGGTCGCTGCCGGCCTGGGTCACCGGCCTCGCCTTCATCTCGGCCAACCTCGGTGCCGTCGAGATCATGGGCATGTCGGCCAACGGCGCCGAGCTCGGCATCTCGACCGTGCACTACTTCTGGGTCGGCGCCATCCCCGCCATGCTGTTCCTCGGCGTCGTGATGATGCCCTTCTACTACGGCTCGAAGGTGCGATCGGTCCCGGAGTTCATGTTCCGCCGGTTCGGCACCGGGGCCCACCTCGTCAACGCGATCAGCTTCGCCGTCGCGCAGCTGCTCATCGCCGGCGTCAACCTCTACCTGCTCGGCTCGATCGTGCACGCGCTGCTCGGCTGGCCCCTGTGGGTGGCGCTGCTCGTCGCGGCCGCGATCGTGCTGTCCTACATCACGCTCGGCGGCCTCTCGGCGGCGATCTACAACGAGGTGCTCCAGTTCTTCGTCATCGTGGCGGCGCTGCTGCCCCTGACCCTCATCGGCCTGCACCGCGTGGGTGGCTACCAGGGGCTCAAGGACAAGATCACCGAGTTCGCGTCGTCCCCGGCCGCCGCGGCCGCGAAGGTGCCCTCGGCCGACCAGCAGCTGCACTCCTGGCCCGGCGAGGCCCTCTCCGGCTTCAGCTCCCCGGTGTGGTCGGTCATCGGCATCGTCTTCGGCCTCGGCTTCGTGCTCTCCTTCGGCTACTGGACGACGAACTTCGTCGAGGTCCAGCGCGCCATGGCGTCCAACTCGATCTCCGCGGCCCGCAAGACGCCGATCATCGGCTCGTTCCCCAAGATGTTCGTGCCCTTCATCGTCATCCTGCCCGGCATGATCGCCGCGGTCCTCGTCCCGGAGATCACCAAGCTCAAGGCCGGCGGCTCACCCCCCGGTGGGGCCTCGGGCGAGGGCGTGAAGTTCAACGACTCGCTGCTGCTGCTCATGCGTGACGTCCTGCCCAACGGCCTGCTCGGCGTCGCCATCGCCGGACTGCTCGCCGCCTTCATGGCCGGCATGGCCGCCAACATCTCGGCGTTCAACACCGTCTTCAGCTACGACCTGTGGCAGCGCTACATCCGCAAGGACCACAGCGACGACTACTACCTGCGCATCGGCCGCCTCGCGACCATCGGCGCGACGGTCATCGCCATCTTCACCGCCATCGTCGCAAGCTCGTTCAGCAACGTCATGGACTACCTCCAGACGCTCTTCGGCTTCTTCAACGCGCCGCTCTTCGCGACGTTCATCCTCGGCATGTTCTGGAAGCGGATGACCGCGACCGCAGGTTGGGTCGGCCTCTCGGCAGGCACCCTGTCGGCCGTCCTCGTCGCCTTCCTCAGCAAGGACGCGTTCGGGACCCTCAGCCTCGGCGTCATCCCCCTCGGCGGCCAGGGCGCCGCGTTCGTCGCGGCCTCCGCTGCCTTCGTCGTCGACATCGTGCTGAGCGTCGTCGTCTCGCTCATGACCGAGCCCAAGCCGGCGAGCGAGCTGCGCGGGCTCGTCTACTCCGAGACGCCGCGCGAGGACCTCGTCGACCCCGAGGAGCGCAAGCTCCCGTGGTTCCGGCGCACGCTCCCCCTCGCGGGCCTCTCGCTCGTCCTCGTCCTCATCCTCAACTTCTTGTTCTGACAGGAGCATCGACATGAGTCAGAAGCACGATCTCGACGCTCCCGACCCCGACGGGGCACCCGAGGGGCGCCACACCGCGGGTGCCTTCGACATCCGCAACTTCATCGGGGCCCTGCTCGGTCTCTACGGGGTGATCCTGCTCGCCATGGGGCTCTTCGGTGACCAGGCGCTCGCCAAGACGGGCGGCGTCAACGCCAACCTGTATGCCGGCATCGCCCTCATCGTGGTCAGCGCCTTCTTCGTCGTGTGGGCACGGGTCAAGCCGATCGTCGTACCCGAGCACGTGGAGCGGCCCGACGACGACCCGGTGCGCCCGGCGCCGAAGCGCCGTCCCGGCGGGCACTGACACCCACCGGTCCCACGGTCCCGCAGCCCGTCCCTCGTCCTCGACGGTCAGGACGGGTTGCGGCGTCTCGGGCGGGGCTGGCACACCGGGCACGAGAACGACGAGCGGTTCATGAACTGCTCGCGGCGCATGATCGTGCCGCACCGGTCGCACGGGGTGCCCGCCCGTCCGTAGGCGTGGAGCGAGCGGTCGAAGTAGCCGCTGGCCCCGTTGACGTTGACGTAGAGCGCGTCGAAGCTGGTCCCGCCGTGGCCGAGCGCCTCGGACATGACGTCCCGGGCGTGGTCGAGGATGCGCGACAGCGTCGGCTTCGTCAGCGACGAGCACAGCCGCTCTCCGTGCACCTGCGCCCGCCACAGGGCCTCGTCGGCATAGATGTTGCCGATGCCCGAGACGAGGGTCTGGTCGAGCAGGGCGCGCTTGACGGCGCTGTCGCGCTGCTTCATCCGACGCACGACCGAGGCCTGGTCGTAGGCGGCCTCGAACGGGTCGGGCGCGATGTGGGCGACCGACTCGGGGATACCGTCGGCGCGCAGGGGTGACAGCGCCAGCCCGCCGAAGGTGCGCTGGTCGACGAAGCGCAGCTGCGGGCCGCCGTCGGCGAAGTCGAACCTGGCGTGGCAGTGCTTCTCGAGCGGTGCATCGGCCGGCTCGACGAGCATCTGACCGCTCATGCCCAGGTGGACGATGAGGGCGTCCTCGCCGTCGAGGGCCAGCCACAGGTACTTGCCGCGGCGGGAGGCCGCCGTGACGGTCACGTCGTGCAGGCGCGCTGCGAGGTCCTCGGGACCGGCGTCGTGGCGTCGGGCCACGCGCACTCCGGTGATCCGGGCACGGGTGACGTGCCGACCGACGACGTGGTCGGCGAGGCCACGACGGACGACCTCGACCTCGGGCAGCTCAGGCACGCGGCTCAGCCGTGGGACGAGCCCGGGGCGCCGGCCGGCCCACCGGCACGGTCCGAGGAGGTCGCCGACGCGACGGCACCGGCCGACGTGCCCGCGTGGTCCAGCGGGTCGAGGACGGGCGCGGCATCCACCGCGGTCACGGCGCCCACCGGCTTGCGACGGGCGTCGAGCGTGTGCCAGGCCTCCTTGGCGGCCTTCTGCTCGGCCTCCTTCTTCGACCGGCCGTGACCTTCACCGAGGACCTCCTCGCCGACGACGACGCGGGCGTGGAACTCCTTCTCGTGGTCCGGTCCCTGCTCGCCGACGCGGTACTCGGGCGAGCCGAGCGCCGACCCGGCGGCCATCTCCTGCAGGCTCGTCTTCCAGTCGAGCCCGGCGCCGAGGGTGGCGGCGTCCTCGATGAGGGCGTCGAAGTGGTGGTGCACGAAGCGCGCGGCGTAGTCGATGTCCGTGGAGAGGAACACCGTGCCGATGAGGGCCTCGAGGGTGTCGGCGAGGATCGAGGCCTTGTCGCGGCCTCCGGTCGCCTCCTCACCCTTGCCGAGCATGACGTACTGCCCGAGGTCGAAGGTGCGGGCGACGTCCGCCAGGGCGCGCATGTTGACGACCGCCGCGCGCAGCTTGGCCAGCTGGCCCTCGGCGAGGTCGGGGTGCTCGCGGTAGAGGGAGTCGGTGACGACGAGTCCCAGCACCGAGTCACCGAGGAACTCGAGACGCTCGTTGTTGGGCAGGCCACCGTTCTCGTAGGCGTACGAGCGGTGCGTCAGGGAACGCAGGAGCAGCGGCTCGTCGATGTCCTGGCCGACCACCTCGCGGAGGTGGGCGATCAGAGCATCGACGGGCCGCTGCGGCACCGCCGGAACACCCCCAGCGCCAAGGTCGCTCATGGGGCTGCTCACGGTGTGATCAGGCCTGGTGCTCGGTGCGCTCGGCAACGGCGTAGTGACGGCCCTTGTACGTGCCACACGAGGGGCACGCGATGTGCGGCTGGGTCGCCGCACCGCACTGGGGGCACGTGGTGAGCGTCGTCGGCGTTGCCTTCCAGTTCGCGCGACGCGAACGGGTGTTGGAGCGCGACATCTTCCGCTTCGGGACAGCCACGTCAGTTCCTCTTCTCTTGCGGGTCGTCGCTCAGCAGTCCACTGAGGGACGACCACCTCGGGTCGATCACTTCATGTTGATGGTCCGGGTCCTCCGCGAGGTGCATCCCACACTCGGAACACAACCCCGGGCAGTCCGGCCGGCACACCGGTTGGAACGGCAGCGTCGGCACGACAGCGTCCCGGAGCACGGGCTCGAGGTCGATGAGGTCACCGACCAGCTCGTGCACCTCGTCCTCGTCCGAGTCGGCTCCCACCTCGTGGTGGTGCGCCGCCCGGTCGGCGTAGGCGAACAGCTCCTGGAAGCGCCCCTCGACATCGAGCTCGAGAGGATCCAGGCACCGCACGCAGACGCCGGTCGCCGTGCCACTGACCGAACCCGTCACGAGGACACCCTCGACGACGGACTCGAGTCGCACCTCGACCTGGACCGGATGACCGGCCGGGATCGAGATGACGTCGGTTCCGAGGTCTTCGGGGAACGTCACCGTGCGCGAGAGCTCCAGCATCGTTCCCGGTCGCCGAACGAGCTCCCTGGTGTCGAGCACCAGAGGAGAACGAGGATCGAGAAGGTCCATGGCTCCTGCGCACAGTTGAGGATTCGGCCCGCGCCAAGACGGACGTGGACCGACCTCCAAGGCTACTAGAGGCGCGCCGTGCGCCCAAATCAGGCGAGACGGTCGGTCAGGGCCGCGAGGACGGGGTCCGGGACGAGCCCCCGGACGTCGCCGCCGTAGCGCACGACCTCCTTGATGAGCGAGCTCGACACGTGCTGCAGGGTCGGGTCGGCCGCGAGGAAGAGGGTCTCGACACCGGTGAGGTGGCGGTTCATGTGCGCCATGGGCAGCTCGTAGGCGAAGTCGGTCCCGCCGCGCAGGCCCTTGACCATCGTGGCGGCCCCGACCTCGCGGCACACGTCGACGACGAGCGTGCCCGCCCAGGCGCCGATGCGGACGTTGGGCAGGTGCCCGACGGACCTCTCGATGAGGTCGGTGCGCTCCGGCACGCTGAACGCGCCCTGCTTGCTGGGGTTGTGCAGGATCGCGACGACGACCTCGTCGAACAGCCTGCTGGCCCGGGTCACCACGTCGACGTGACCGTTGGTGATCGGGTCGTAGGAGCCGGGACACACACAGCGGCGCGCTTCGCTCGTCACGCGCCCAACCTACCGTCCGGGTCACGCCACCGGCGGGAGCCGGCTCAGGCGACGACCTCGCGCGGCGGCGGCTCCGCGAACCACACCGCGGTCTCGCCGTAGCGCTTCTCCCCCGACAGCTCGAGCCCGTCCGGCCACGTGGGCTGGGGCGAGCGGCTCGAGCGCTCGACGACGACGAACGCCTCCGGCGCGAGCCACTGCTGCTCGACGAGGGCGGCGAGCACCGCCGCCAGCGCCTCCTCGGACACGTCGTAGGGCGGGTCGACCAGCACGAGGTCCATGCGCACTCCCGGCGGAGGGCCCGCCGCGAGGGCGCGCTCCACGCTCTCGGCGAGGACCCGGACGCCGTCGTGCCCGACGACGGCGACGTTGGCGCGGATGACCTTCGCCGCCGCCCGGTGGGACTCGACGAGCATCACGAGCGCAGCCCCTCGGCTCGCAGCCTCGAGGCCGAGGGCCCCGGACCCGGCGTAGAGGTCGAGGACGTTGGCCCCGTCGAGCAGCCCGCGGTGCTCGAGGCGGCTGAAGAGCGCCTCCCTGACCCGGTCCGACGTGGGACGGGTCGAGGACCCCGGGGGCGTCTGGAGCCGCCGCCCACCGGCGGCCCCACTGATGATCCGCGTCATCTCATCCTCGCTCGAGCCACACGGCCTGGTCCTCGTCGAGGCGCATCGCGACGGCCGCCGCGAGCGCCGGGTGCTCACGCAGCCCGGGGTCGCGGTCGACGAGGGCGAACGCGTCCTCCCGGGCGTCGGCGATGATCTGCTCGTCCTCGGCCCGGCCGAGGCGCAGGTGCCGCACGGAGTTGCCCCGGCCGCTCTGACGTGCGCCCAGCACGTCGCCCTCGCGGCGCAGCAGGAGGTCGGCGCGGGCGAGCTCGAAGCCGTCGGTCGTCGCCGCCACCTGGTCGAGGCGCTCGGCGGCCCGCTCCCCCGCCCCCTGGGTCATGAGCAGGCAGAGGCCGGGCACGGCGCCACGGCCGACGCGCCCACGGAGCTGGTGCAGCTGTGAGATGCCGAAGCGGTCGGCGTCGACGACGACCATGACGGAGGCGTTCGGCACGTCGACACCGACCTCGATGACGGTCGTGGCCACGAGGACGTCGATGTCGCCCGCGGCGAAGGCGCGCATGGTGGCGTCCTTGGCGTCCGGGTCGAGGCGGCCGTGCAGCACCTCGAGGCGCACGCCCTCGAGCGCCGGGGTGGCGCGCAGCGTGGCGAGCATCGCGTAGACGCCGGTCAGCTCCTTCGTGGGAGCGTCGGGCCCGGCGTCCGGACCCGTCTCGTCGTCGCCGTCCCAGTGGGCGTCCCAGCCGGCGTCCTCGTCGGAGGTGTCCCGGGAGAGCGCCGCCGAGCCCGGCTCGTCGTCGACGTCACCGATGCGGGGACAGACGACGTAGGCCTGGTGCCCCTTGGCGACCTCCTCGGCCACGCGCTGCCAGGTACGGTCGACCCAACCCGGTTTCTCTGCGTCGACGACGTGGGTGGCGATGGGCGAGCGCCCGCGGGGCAGCTCGCGCAGGGTGGAGGTCTCCATGTCGCCGAAGACCGTCATTGCGACGGTGCGCGGGATCGGCGTCGCCGTCATGACGAGCACGTGGGGTGGACGGATCCCCTTCTCGCGCAGCGCGTCCCGCTGCTCGACACCGAACCGGTGCTGCTCGTCGACGACGACCAGCGCCAGGTCGGCGAACTGCACGTGCTTCTGGATCAGGGCATGGGTGCCCACGACGATGCCTGCCCCGCCCGATGCCGCGTCGAGCAGGGAGCGTTTGCGCGAGGCGGCGTTCTGGCTGCCGGTGAGCAGGGCCACGGTCGTGCCGAACTCGGAGCCCCCGAGCATCCCGCCCTGGGCCAGGTCGCCGAGCATCGCCGTGATCGACCGGTGGTGCTGGGCCGCCAGGACCTCCGTCGGTGCGAGCAGTGCGGCCTGGCCGCCGGCGTCGATGGCGGCGAGCATGGCCCGGAGGGCGACCACCGTCTTGCCCGAGCCGACCTCGCCCTGCAGCAGCCGGTGCATCGGGCGCTCGGACGCCAGCTCGGACGCGAGCACCTCACCGACCTCGCGCTGGCCCTCGGTCAGCTCGAAGGGCAGGCGGGCGTCGAACGCGGCGAGGAGGCCGCCCGGTCGTGGGAGGCGCGGCGTCGCGAGCTCGGACTCGGCGGCCTTGCGACGCTGGGCGAGGATCGTCTGGAGGACGAAGGCCTCGTCGTACTTGAGGCGGTCGAGGCCCCGGGCGGGCTGGTCGTCGACGGCGGGGCGGTGGACGAGCTCGAGCGCGACGGCCCGGTCGACGAGACCGCGCGCCACGCGTACGTCCTCGGGGACGGGCTCGCGGATGCGGTCGACGGTGTCGAGCGCCGTGTGCACGAGCTTGCGCAGCCGCAGCGAGTTGAGCTTGCCGGTGGTGGAGTAGACCGGCACTCGGTGCGTGCGGTACCACTCGACGGCGGCCTCCCCCGCCTCCTCGTCGTCGAAGAGCTCGTACTCCGGGTGGGTCAGCTGCAGGCGACGGCCGTAGGCGCCGATCTGCCCGACGAAGAAGCCGCGCACCCCCGGCCGGAGCTTGCCCTCGTGGCCGTAGGCGCTGAAGAAGGTCACGTCGAGCTCGTTGCCGAGGTCGTCGCCGATGACGACCGTCAGCATCTTGCCCCGGCGGTTGCGCATGGACCGGGTCGTCGCCGTCTTGACCTCGGCCACGACGAGGACGTCCTCGCCGACGTGGAGCGCGGACAGGTCGGTCAGCTGGCCCGGCCGGACGTAGCGTCGCGGCACGAACTCGAAGAGATCGGCCACGCTGAGCAGGCCCTTGGTGCGGGCGAGCTGCTCGGCCTCGTTCTTCTTGACGAGCTTGGTCAGGGGCGAGTCCTCGGTGAGCACGGGCACCTCACTCCACCCCCAGCAGCACGGGGTAGACGGCCTGGCCGCCGTCGATGAGCGACACCTCGATGCCGTGCTGCTCCCGCCTCGCCTCGTCGGCGACGGCCGGGAGCAGTCCCTCCGGGGCGTCGACGCCGGCGACGACGGTCACGAGCTCGCCGCCGCTCGCGAGGAGGCGGCGCACGACCTCGCGCGTCACCGAGAGCTGGTCGGAGCCGACGATGACGACGTCGCCGTCCACGACGCCGAGCACGTCACCGGCCTCGCACGGCCCGCCGCTCGTCAGGGCGGCCCGGTTGGCGACGGTGACGGCGCCGTGCCGGGTGGCCGACGCCGCCGCCTGCATCGCCAGAACGTTGGCCGAGGCCGGGGCCGAGGGCTCGAAGACGGCGAGGGCGGCGATGCCCTGCACGGCGGTGCGGACGTGCACGAGGTGTGCCTCGATGCCGTCGTCGGCGACGGCCCGGACCGCCGCCGCGGCAGCGAGCAGCGTGTCGCCGTCGTTGGGCAGCACGACGACGCCCGAGGCACCCCGGGCGTGCTGCTCGCGGATGGCGCCGATGAGACCGCCGGTGGACGCCCGCCGTCCGGGGCCGGAGCGCACGACCACGGCGCCGGCGTCCTCGAAGAGTCCCTCGAGCCCGACGCCCGCCGCGCACGCGACAATGGCTGCTCCGGCCCGTGGGACCGCGGCCGCCCCTGCGCCCCGCTCGAAGCGGCTGCCGGGCTCGTGCCCGTCGGTGAGTCGCGAGATGCGGACGCGGTGTGGTCGACCGGCCTCGATACCGGCCTCGACGGCCGCCCCGGCGTCGTCGACGTGCGCGTGGACGTTCCACTCGCCGTCGCCTCCGACGACGAGGACGGAGTCGCCGAGCTCGACGAGACGTGCCCGCAGGACCTCGACGGCGGCGTCGTCGGACTCCGCGAGGAGGTACATCACCTCGAACTCGGGGATGCCCTCGGTGTCGACGCTCGCGGGACGTCCACCGGCCAGGCCCGCGCCTGCCGGGTCGGGCCGGCGGCGGGAGCGGCGGTCGGAGTCCTCGGCACCGGACCGGGCCCGCTGGCCGGCGCACACCCGCTCCAGGCACTCGAGCAGCACGACGAGCCCGGCGCCGCCGGCGTCGACGACCCCGGCCCTCGCGAGCACCTCGAGCTGCTCGGGGGTGCGGGCCAGCGCCTCGCGGGAGGCCTCGACGGCGGCCGAGGCCACGACGTGCACGCCGACCGGCGTCTCCCCAGGGGCGTCGGACGGTGCGCCAGCCGATGGTGCGTCAGCCGACGGTGCGTCGCCGGACGGTACGTCGCCGGACGTGAGGTCGGCGCCGCAGGCCCGCTCCGCCGCCTCGGCCATCGCGCTCGCCACCGTGAGGATGGTCCCCTCCTTGGGGTCCGTCACGGCCTGTCGCGCCCGCGCCTCGGCGTGGCGCAGACCGATGGCCAGCACCCGACCGTCGATCTCCGCGGCGCCGGCACAGCCCTCGGCCAGGCCCCTGGCCAGCTGGCTGAGGATGACGCCGGAGTTGCCGCGGGCCGTCCAGAGCAGGTGCTTGGCGAAGACCGCGAGCAGCGCGTCGGCCGTCGCGACGTCGCTCGTGGCCAGGGTGCGCTCGACCGCGCCGTCGAAGGTGAGGTAGAGGTTGGTCCCCGTGTCGCCGTCGGGCACAGGGAAGACGTTGAGGGCGTCGATCTCGGCGCGCCTTGCCGCGAAGAGCGACCGGGTCAGGACCGCCCAGCGGCGCACGGCGACGAGGTCGAGCAGCGTCAGCGGCCCCTCGGGCGTCGGCTCGGCGCCGGGCATCGGACCTCCTGCTCGTCGGACGTGACCCGGCGCCCGGACGTCGTCCGGACCTCGAACGAGTCGCGGGCTCGCCGGTCCTCGGCAGGCTAGCGCCTCGGTCGGACCGTCGCATGCACCGCTGCGTGCCGAGCCGCGGCCGATCGGATGTCGAGTCCCTGCCGATCGGATGCCGAGTCCGTGCCGATCGGGTGCGGCTAGCGTGGTCGCCGTGCCGACCCCCTCGTCCGCCCACCACCGCAAGTCGTGGGCAGCCGCCCCTGACGGCTTCTTCGAGGTCGAGGCGGCCGGCCTGCGCTGGCTCGGCGAGGCGCAGCCCCTCGGTGGGGCCCGGGTCGTGGAGGTGCGAGGCGTCGGCCCCGACCACATCGACCTCGAGCGCCTGCACCCGGCGCGCCCGACCCCGGAGGCCGCCGAGGCTCTCGGGCGGGGCCTCGCGGTCACGCACGGCGCCGGCGCCCCGGCCTTCGGGTCGCCGCCGCCCGGATGGAGCGGCGACGCGTGGATCGGCCGGCAGACCCAGGGCAACGACCCCACCACGTCGTGGGGACGGTTCTACGCGGAGCAGCGGGTGCGCCCGTTCGTGCGCCGAGCCGTCGACCGCGGACACCTCGACGCCGTCGGCGCCCGCACCGTCGACCGGGTGTGCGACCGCCTGGCGTCGGGCGACTTCGACGACCACCGTGCGCCCGCGCGGATCCACGGCGACCTGTGGTCGGGCAACGTCGTCTTCACTGCTGCCGGCGCCGTCCTCATCGACCCCGCGGCGCACGGCGGGCACGGCCTCACGGACCTGGCGATGCTCGCGCTCTTCGGGTGCCCCGGCCTCGACCGGGTCCTCGCCGCCTACGAGGAGGCCGCCGGGCTCGAGCCGGGATGTCGGGCTCTCGTGGGCCTGCACCAGCTGCACCCGCTCGCCGTGCACGCGGCGTCGCACGGGCCTGCGTATGCCGTCCAGCTCGTCGAGTCCGCCCGCGCCTTCGCGTGAGGCGGGCTCGGACCCCGGCCCGGCGGCCCGCTCCGCCGTTTTGTCGTCCGAGCGACTCGTCGGCTACTCTTTACCGGTTCCCCCCGTGCACTGCGGGGTGACGCGCGCCCTCGTGTGCGTCGACCCGATCCGGTGGTGGAGCACAGCATTTCGTCGACATCGAACTTTCAGGAGATACCCGTGGCTGCCAACTGCGACGTCTGCGGCAAGGGACCGAGCTTCGGTCACAACATCTCGCACTCGCACCGCCGCACCAAGCGCCGCTGGAACCCCAACATCCAGCGCGTTCGGACGCTGGTGGACGGTGTGACGCCGAAGCGACTCAACGTCTGCACCTCCTGCCTCAAGGCGGGCAAGGTCGTTCGCTGAACGTCCCTCACCAACGTTGAAGGCCGGTCCCCGCACGGGGGCCGGCCTTCGTCGTGTCCGTCGTGTCACCCGTCCCCGCTCCCCCCGAGCCGTGGCCGGTATGCCGGGCACCCGGCATACGTGATGGTCCGCGACGTCGTGCAGGTGATCGCGCAGGTGAGGTCGCCCCGGCGCACCGGGCGCGCGATCTCGCGGCCGGTCCGACGACGGACACCCCCGTCGACGAGCGGGGCTGCGGCTCAGCCGTTGCGGAAGTGGTCCCACCCGGTGTGCGCGACGGCCCGACCCGCGACGACGATCCCGTCCGCCTCACCCTCTGCCGGCGCCCGGACCGAACCGATGACCCGCCATCCGTCCGTCACCGAGCCGGCCGGGAAGGTGGCGAGCAGCGAGTGCTCCTCCCCTCCGGCGAGCACGCAGTCGAGGGCCACCTCGGCCCCGAGCGCCCCGGTCAGGGCGTCGACGTCGCCCGCGAGCGCCCCTGGGTCCAGGTCGACGACGACGTGGCTCGCGTGCGCCAGGCGGCCACCGTCGCGCAGCAGGCCGTCGCTGAGGTCGAGCATGGCGGTGGCCCCGGCGGCGGCCGCCTCGGGCCCGGCCGCGAGCGGCGGCTGGGGACGCCGCTGACGCTCGACCGCCACGGGCAGCCGCTCGACCGCATCGGCCCGGAGCAGCCGCAGCCCCGCGTCGGCGAGACCGAGCGTCCCGTGGACGGCGAGGACGTCGCCCGGGCGGGCCCCCGATCGCAGCACCGGCTCGCCGTCGAGGCGTCCGAGGGCCGTGACCGAGACCATGACGACGCCCGCCGGCGCCGACGACAGGTCGCCGCCGAGCACCGCCACCCCGGCCTCGAGGCAGGCCTCGGACAGGCCGCGGACGTGGTCGAGCACCCACTCGAGCGAGAGCTCGGGGTCGGCGACGAGAGTGACGAGGACACCGGTGGGCCGGCCGCCCATGGCGGCCACGTCGGCGAGGTTCTGCGCCACGACCTTGTGACCGATGTCGGCGCCCGAGGACCAGGCGTCGAGCCAGTCGCGGCCGAGCACGACGGTGTCGGTCGTGGCGATGACGCGCCCCGTGGTGCGCAGCACGGCGGCGTCGTCGCCGGGCGCCACCACGAGGTCGTCGCTCACCGGGAAGCCGGGCAGGATGCGGGCCAGCAGCTCGTCCTCGTCGAGGGAGCGCAGCGGGGTGCCGCCCGTCATCATCGGGCCTCGCTCGACGCGGTCGAGCCGTTCGGCCCGCTCGAGTCCCTCGAGCCGCTCGGTGTTCGGCACGGACCACTCACCCTTCCGGTGGACGGCCCTCGTCGGGCCCGGTTTCCAGGGGACGTGGAGCCCCATGGCAAGGTAGCGTCAGGGCACGGTCACAGTCACACTGGGACCTGCCGTTCCGACCGGCCGGTGCCGGGCCATCGCGCCCCCTCCCGGCCGACCAACGATCGACACACAGTGAGGTGACACGTGGTCCAGGCCTACATCCTGATTCAGACCGAAGTCGGCAAGGCCGCGAGCGTGGCGGAGCAGATCGCCGGCATCTCGGGCGTGACCCTCGCCGAGGACGTGACGGGTCCCTACGACGTCATCGCCCGCGTGGAGGCCTCCAACGTCGACGACCTCGGTCGCCTCGTCATCGCCAAGCTCCAGGACGTCCCGGGCATCACCCGGACCCTGACCTGCACGGTCGTCCACGTCTGAGGCCGGCCCCCTGACCGGACGCCCGTACCTCACGACGGCGGCGCTCATCGGCGCCGCCGTCGTGCTGTCCGCGTGCAGCCACGCCCCCGAGGTCGCGCTGGCCCCCCAGGCATCCGCGCCGGTGTGCACGTCGGCGCCCTGGCCCGGTGAGGTCAGCGGCCACCCCCGCGTCACCACGCAGCCCGACGACCGCTCGGTCGCGGCGTGGGGCGACCCGGCGATCATCGCGCGCTGCGGCATGGACCCCCTCGCCCCCACGACGCAGGACTGCGTCACCGTCGACGGCGTCGACTGGGTCGTGCGACCGCTGTCCGACGGGTCGGCGGCCACGACCTACGGGCGCGACCCGGCCATCGAGGTGCTCGCGCCGGCGACCTACGGCGCCGTGCCCCTGCTCCTGCCGGCCTTCACCGCGGTCGCCAAGACCCTCCCGGAGACCGGCCGCCACTGCGTCGGCTGACCCGGCCGCACGGCATACGACCGTCCGTATGCCGTGTACTGACCCGTCACGCCGACGTGAGGGACGAGCACGGCGGGCACACCAGCGCCCACCCGGGGGCACGTCAGCGCAGGCCCGTGCGCCTCTCGAGGGCGAGCGAGATGAGCTCGTCGATGAGGTCGGGGTACGCCAGGCCGGACGCCGCCCACATGCGCGGGTACATCGAGTGCGGCGTGAAGCCCGGCATCGTGTTGATCTCGTTGATGACGACGTCGCCCGAGGGCGTGTAGAAGAAGTCGACCCGGGCCAGGCCCTCGCAGCCGGCGGCCTCGAAGGCGAGCACCGACATCTCCCGGATCCGGTCGGCCACCTCGGCCGGCACGTCGGCCGGGCAGTCGAGCCGCACGTCGCCGTCGGCGAGGTACTTCGCCTCGAAGTCGTAGAACGCGTGGCCCGACACGACGACGGCCTCGCCGAGCTCGGAGGTGCGCGGCCCGTCGGTGTCGTGTCCGTCGAGGACCCCGCACTCGATCTCGCGTCCGACGACGGCGGCCTCGACGACGACCTTGGGGTCGTGCTCGCGCGCGGCCTCGACGGCGGCGCGCAGGCCCGACGCGTCGTCGACCTTCGAGATGCCCATGCTCGAGCCGGCCCGGGCCGGCTTGACGAACACCGGCCAACCGAGCGGGTCGACTCGCGACAGGGCGGCCTCGGGGTCCCGGCGCCAGTCGCGGTCGGTGATGACGACGTACGGTCCGACCTTGAGACCGGCGGCCTCGAAGACGACCTTCATCATCGCCTTGTCCATCATGACCGCCGAGGCCGTGACACCGGAGCCGACATAGCGCACGTCGGCGAGGTCGAGCAGGCCCTGGATCGTGCCGTCCTCGCCGAACGGGCCGTGCAGGAGCGGGAAGACGACGTCGACGTCGCCGAGCGCGCGCGGCGGCTCACCGGGCTCGAGGACGGTCAGCGAGCGGTCACCGGTGCTCAGGGGCACGACGACGGACGCCCCGGCGCCGTCGACCTCGGGCGTCCGGCCGGGAAGCAGCCGCAGCGGCTCGGGGTCGTCGGCGACGAGCACCCAGTGGCCGTCGCGGGCGATGCCGACGGGGACGACGTCGTACTTGTCGCGGTCGATGGAGCGCAGGACGCTCGCGGCCGTCGAGCAGGAGACGGCATGCTCGGAGGAGCGGCCTCCGAAGACGATGGCGACGCGGGGGCGGCGGCTCGGCTGGTCGGGCTGGGGCTGGTCCGTGGTCATCAGACGAGACTCTATCCCGCCCCGTGGGCACCGCTCGTACCCTGACGAGGTGGTCAGGGAAGAGGACGCGCAGCAGCTGCAGGTGGAGACGTTCCTCGTGGCGTCCGGTCGTCCCGAGCGCTCCCCCGGCGCGTCGGTCAACGTGGGCGTCGAGCTGACGTCAACGTATGCCGCGGACGGCGTCGTCAACTACGCCCGGTCGGGCAACCCGACGTGGAACGCCTTCGAGGAGGCTCTCGGCGGCCTCGAGGGCGGTCACGCGCTCGTCCACGCCTCCGGGATGGGGGCCATCTCGGCGGCGCTGTCGCTCGTCCCTGCCGGTGGCACCGTCGTCGCACCCGACACGACATACAACGGCACCGGCGACCTGCTCGTGGCGCACGAGGAGGCGGGCGGGACCGTCGTCCGCGTCCACGCCACCGACACGGCGGGCTTCCTCAGCGCCCTCGAGTCGGCGGACCTGCTGTGGCTCGAGTCGCCGACCAACCCGCTCATGGACGTCACCGAGCTCGACGTGGTGCTCGCGCGCTCGCGTGAGCTCGGAATCACGAGCGTCGTCGACAACACCCTCTCCACCCCCCTGCTCTGCCGTCCGCTCGCGCTCGGCGCCGACGTGGTCGTGCACTCGGTGACGAAGTACCTCTCCGGCCACAGCGACGTCGTGCTCGGCGCGACGGTCGTCGGCGACACCGAGCGGGGACGCGGGCTGGGTGAGCGGCTCCGCCGCCACCGCACCCTGCACGGGGCCATCGCCGGGCCGATGGAGGTCTACCTCGCCCTCCGTGGCCTGCGCACGCTGGCGGTGCGCTTCGAGCGGGCCAGCGCCAACGCGGCCGAGCTCGCCGACCGTCTCCAGGGCCACCCCGGCGTCGCACGGGTGCGCTACCCCGGCGCCGGCGCGATCCTGTCGGTCGACGTCGCGGGCGACGCCGACGCCGCCGAGCGGGTCTGCGCCGCGACCAGGCTGTGGCTGCACTCGACGAGCCTGGGCGGGGTGGAGTCGCAGCTCGAGCGCCGGCGGCGCCACCCCTCGGAGTCCACGGAGGTGCCCGTCAGCCTGCTGCGACTCTCGGTCGGCATCGAGCACGTCGAGGACCTCTGGGCCGACCTGGACCAGGCTCTCCGGGCCGTCTGAGCCCGACTCTGAGATCTCCCCCAGAATCCTCCGGGAGGGTTGGCCGTTCGCCGCGGGTCGTCCGCGGCCGCCGCCGACCCCTGCGAAGGATCCTCACGTGAGCAACCTGCTCGACCTCAGCACTGCGGTTCTGGGCGGGCCTGGGCACGCTCGTGGCGGTCGGGGCCAACCAGCCCGTGGCCGCGCTCGTGGCCGAGGCCCGGCCGTATGCCACCCACCCCTCCGTGCTCGTGCTCGTCGACCGGTCGACCGACTGGTCGTTCCCCTCCGACCACTCCGTCATGGCGGGTGCCGCTGCGATGGGGCTCCTGCTCGTGTCGAGGCGGCTCGGTGCCGTCGCGGCGGTCGCGGCGGTGCTGATGGCGGCCGTGCGGGTCTACGTCGGTGCGCACTACCCCCTCGACGTGGTGGCCGGCCTGGCGCTCGGCGCGGTCGTCGTGGTCGTCGGGTGGCTGCTCGTGCGTCGACCGCTCACCTGTCTCGTGCACCGCGGCCGGGCGCTGCCCGTCGTCGACCGCGTGCTCGCGCCCAGCGCCCTGGAGGCCTGAGCGCCACGACCGCCGGCGTATGCCGTGCAGGAGCGGTCGTCGGCCTGCCTCCCTCCGGCCGGGTTCGTCGTCGTCGCGCCTCGCGGACGTGGATCGTCCGAGTCCGCGCCTAGGTTGGGCGCATGGACATGCTGACGGGAACCCAGATCACCGAGGCCGCCCTCACCGACTGGCGCAAGCTGGGCCAGGGCCTGCACGGCCGCTACCTCGTCGACGACTTCGCGAGCGGTGCCCGGTTCGTCTCGGCGATCGCCCAGGCGGGTGACGCCACGGCCCACCACCCCCTCGTGACGATGGGCGACACGTACGTCGACCTGGTGCTCGTCAGCGACGACGCGGTCCACCGCGACGCCGACGGCATCGACCACGTCGTCGAGTGGGTGACGCAGCAGGACGTCGACCTCGCGCGCCGCATCTCCGAGCTGGCGGCCGACCTCGGCGCCCGGCCCGACCCGACCGCCGTCACGACCGTCGAGCTCGCCCTCGACACGGCGCATGCAGACGCGGTCTCCCTCGTGTGGGCGGCCCTGCTGACCGGGTCGACGGATGCCCGGGGCCGGGGCACCATCGGCGACGACGTGCGCGACGCGACCCGCCGCGTGCCGATCCTGTGGTTCCAGGAGACCGACGAGCACGAGACCCCGCGTCAGCGCTTCCACCTCGACGTGTGGGTCGCACCCGAGGTGGCCGACGAGCGCATCGCCGCCGCAGTCGCCGCGGGCGGGGTCGTCGTCGACGACAGCCAGGCCCCGTCGTTCACCGTCATCGCCGACCAGGACGGCAACAAGGCATGCGTCTGCACCTCGCTGCGAGCCGCCTCGGAGGGCTGACCACCGCCGGGAGCAGCGCGGAACCGGCTCGGCGTCAGTGCTTCTCGGCCTTGAGGTCGCGTGACATCAGGCGCGGGCCGACCTCGCTCGCCGAGTGCCCGTCACGGATGACCGCGACCACCTGCTCGCAGATCGGCATGTCGACGTCGTGCTGCTGGGCCAGCGTGAGGATCGACTCGCACGACTTGACCCCCTCCGTCGTCGTCCGGAGCTCGGCCGTCGCCTCGGCGACGGTCATGCCGCGCCCGAGCCGCACGCCGAAGCTGTGGTTGCGCGACAGCGGGGACATGCACGTCGCGATGAGGTCGCCCACGCCGGCGAGGCCCATGAACGTCTGGGGGTGGGCTCCCAGGGCGAGCCCGAGACGCGTCGTCTCGGCGAGGCCGCGGGTGATGATCGTGGCCTTGGTGTTGTCGCCGAAACCCATGCCCTCGGCCATCCCCGAGGCCAGCGCCACGACGTTCTTCGTCGCCCCGCACACCTCGGCCCCGGTCACGTCCGTGTCGGTGTAGGGGCGGAACCACGGCGTCGCACAGGCGGCGGCCACGCGCTCGGCCGTGGCCATGTCACGACAGGCGACGACGCCGGCGGCCGGCTGCCGACGGGCGATCTCCGGCGCCAGGTTGGGGCCCGACACGACGACGACGCGGTCGGCCTCGACGTGGGCCGCCTCGGCGATGACCTCGCTCATCCGCATCGTCGTCCCCAGCTCGACGCCCTTCATCAGCGAGACGACCGGCACCCCTGCCGGGATGGCGTCGCCCCACTGGACGAGGTTGTCGCGCAACGTCTGCGACGGGACGGCGAGCACGACGACGTCGGCGGAGTCGAGCGCCTCGGCGGGGTCGACGGTGGCACGGACCGCCGAGGGCAGGTCGAGCTCCGGCAGGTAGGCCTCGTTGCGTCCCCCGTTGATGGCGTCGGCGACCTCGGCACGGCGGGCCCACATGGTGACGCCGCACCCGGCGTCGGCGAGGATCATCGCGAAAGCCGTGCCCCAGTTGCCGCTGCCCAGCACCGCGACCCGCGTCGTCACGCCCCGTCCCCGTCCGTGTCGGCCGCCGGCCTCGGGCGCCCGATCTCGTGGTGCTTCAACGGGTTGCCGATCTCGGGGACCCCGTGGGTGCGTGGGTCGAAACGCTCGGTGGGTCGCTTCTCGCCGCGCAGCTCCTCGAGCAGCTCGGTGATGCGGTCCATGAGCCGGTCGGTCGCCTCGCGCAGGATCTTCGTGTCGATCGGCCGGTCGTAGAGGTCCGACAGGTCGACGGGCGGACCGGCATACATCATCATCGTCTTGCGCGGGAAGAGCGAGGGCCGGTGGCCGTAGGGCGACAGGATCTCCTGGGCACCCCACTGCGCCACCGGGACCAGCGGGCAGCGCGTCTCGAGCGCGACGCGGGCGGCGCCCGTCTTGCCGCGCATCGGCCACAGGTCGGGGTCGCGCGTGATGGTCCCCTCGGGGAAGATGCCCAGCGCCTTGCCGTCGCGCACGCCCTGGACGGCAGCGCGGTAGGAGTCGGTCGCCGCAGCCGAGTTGCGGTAGACCGGGATCTGCCCGCACTTCTTGAGCAGCCAGCCCGCGACCGGGATCGCGAAGAGGCTGTCCTTGCCGAGGAAGTAGGCCTCGCGGCCGCTGTCGAACATGAAGTGGGCGAAGACGAGAGGGTCGGCGTAGGAGATGTGGTTGGTCGACACGACGAAGCCACCCTCGGAGGGGATGTTCTCGAGCCCGCGCCAGTCGCGCTTCGTGACCCACATCAGCACGGGCCGGAGCACGAACGCGACGGCCCGATAGGCCCAGGGCAGCCGCCTCTTGCGTGCGCCGGCAGTCACGTGGTCACGTCCTTCTCGTCGTGCGCACGCCGGTCGACGTGGCTGGCTTCATCTTGTCCACCTCGCGGCGCGGTGTCGAGCAGCACGGCGGCGAGTGGGACGATATCGCCAGCATGACGATCTCACCCGACACGCCTCCCACCGCAGCCCGGTCCCTCCAGTGGCAGGTCGTGGTCCCCGTCAAGGACACGCGCCACGGCAAGTCGCGCCTGGCGCGCGCGGTCGGCTCGGACCGCGCCGACCTCAGTGCGGCCATCGCGACCGACACGCTCTCCGCCGCGCTCGAGGCCGTCGGGTCGGCACGTCTGGTCCTCGTCTCGAGCGACGTGACCCTGTCGGGCACGTGGCGGGACAGGGGCGTTCGCGTGGTCCCCGACCCTGGCGGCGGGCTCAACGACGCGATCCGAGCGGGTATGCGTGTGGCCGGTTCGGGCGCCCACGTGGCGGCCCTGCTGGGCGACCTCCCAGCACTCGACGCCTCCTCGCTGCGAAGGGCGCTGGAGGTCGCGGGCCTGCAGGGCGAGTCGTTCGTGCCCGATGCGGACGGGACCGGCACGGTGCTGCGCTGCGGCCAGGACTTCACGCCGCGCTTCGGCGCCGCCAGCGCCTCCCGCCACGAAGCCGACGGCGCCCTGCGCCTCGAGCTGCCGCTCCCCCGCCTGCGCACCGACGTCGACGACGCCCGGAGCCTGTCCCGAGCGAGACGTCTCGGTCTCGGCGCCGCGACGCGTGCGGTCCTGCACCACCGCGCATCTGGTTGGATCAGGAGCATGCAGGCCACGGTCCACCGCTTCGACCCCGAGACCCACACCGGCAGCGTGCTGCGCGACGACGGCGTGGAGCTGGCGTTCGAGGCGTCGGCCTTCGACTCGAGCGGCCTGCGCCTGCTGCGCATCGGCCAGCGGCTCACGGTCGAGGTGGTCGACGACCTCGTGGTCGCGCTGCACATCGTGGGCGTCGGTCCGGGACAGCCGATCCGCTGACGCGCACTGACGAGCCCTGACGCGCACTGACGGCGCTCGAGGCCCGACGGCCCGCGGCGGCCGGAGCCTGACACGCACGTGGGCCCGGCCGATCCCGGCCGGGCCCACGTGGGGCGAGCGGCGACCCGGTTGCGGGCGCCGCTCGGTGGTCACCTGGAGGCGGTCTTCTTCGTCGCGGCCTTGCGGGTCGTCGTCTTCTTCGCAGCGGTCGTCTTCGTGGCGGCGGCCTTGGCCGTCGTCTTGCGGGCCGTGGCCTTGGTCGTCGCGGCGGCCTTGGTCGCGGTCCTGGCGGCGGTCGCACGCTTGGCCGGAGCGGCCTTCGTCGCCGTCGTGCGCTTGGCGGTCGTCCTGGCCGGAGCGGCCTTCGTCGCCGTCGTGCGCTTGGCGGTCGTCCTGGCCGGAGCAGCCTTGGCCGTCGTGGTGCGGGCCGCGGCCTTGGTGGCGGAGGCGGCCTTGGTCGCGGTCTTGGCGGTCGTGCGCTTGGCCGGAGCGGCCTTGGTGGCAGCCGCCTTGGAGGTCGCCGTCGTCCGCTTCGCTGCGGCCTTCGCCGGAGCGGCCTTGGTGGCCGTGGCAGTCCGCTTCGCCGTGGTCTTCTTGGCCGGTGCGGCAGCGACCGAGGACCCGGCCGAGGCGCGCGAGGCAGCCGACTCGGTCTTGGAGAGCTTCTTGGCGCCCGACACGACCTCCTTGAAGTTCGTGCCCGAGCGGAACTTCGGGACGCGGGTCTTCTTGATCTTCACCGTCGCCCCCGTCTTGGGGTTGCGGCCGGTGCGCGCGGCGCGGTCGGCGCGCTCGAAGGTGCCGAAGCCGGTGATGCCGACCTTGCCGCCACGGGCGACCTCACGGATGACGACGTCGAGGAACGCCTCGAGCGAGTCGGAGGCGACCTTCTTGCTGCCGAGCTTGGCCTCGAGTGCGTCGATCAGTTCTGCCTTGTTCACGTCTTCCCCTCCAGAGGACTGTCGGTGTCAGGCGACCCGACGATGTGAGTCCGGAACCGGTCCGGCTAACTCCTGACGTTAGGCCGCTGCGGCGAGCACGTCCATCACCACTCAGTGGGTTTTTCGTTGTGTCGCAAGGAGTTTGACGGGTTCTGACCGGGCTGGAGAGGCCTCCGGGAGCCTGTCGACCCGCGCCCCGTGGAGACGCATAGGAAAACGGATCCCCCTGCCAGGCAAGGGGATCCGTTCAGATTCGTGGATCAGGAGGGCGTCCCGGTCCGACCGTCAGGCCGGGCTGGTCACCGGCTTGTGGCTCGGGCGCCGGGACTCGAAATCTGCGACGAGATCCTCGTGTCGAAGGGTCAGTCCGATGTCGTCGAGACCCTCGAGCAGCCGCCAACGGGTGTAGTCGTCGATCTCGAAGGGCGCCACGATCTCGCCGGCGCGGACCGACCGCGCCACCAGGTCGACCGTGATCTCGGCGCCCGGGTTGTTCTCGAGGTACTTCCAGATCAGCTCGACGTCGTCCTGCGAGACGATCGCGGTGAGCAGCCCCTGCTTGCCGCTGTTGCCGCGGAAGATGTCGGCGAAGCGGGAGCTGATGACGACGCGGAAGCCCCAGTTCATCAGGGCCCACACGGCATGCTCGCGACTCGACCCGGTGCCGAAGTCAGGACCGGCCACGAGGACCGAGCCGTCGGCAAACACCGGGTTGTTGAGGACGAAGGACTCGTCCTTGCGCCAGGCGGCGAAGAGGCCGTCCTCGAACCCGGTGCGCGTCACGCGCTTGAGGTACTCGGCCGGGATGATCTGGTCGGTGTCGACGTTGCTGCGGCGCAGGGGCACCCCGACGCCGGTGTGGGTCTCGAACTTCTCCATGGCTCAGGCCTCTCCGGTCGTCGCGGAAGCCAGCTCGCCGTGCGAACGGTCGGCGGCTCCGGGGGTCGTGTCGTCGAGGTCAGCCGGGCTCGACAGGGTGCCGCGGACCGCCGTGGCGGCCGCGACGAGCGGGCTGACGAGGTGGGTGCGACCGCCCTTGCCCTGGCGGCCCTCGAAGTTGCGGTTGGACGTCGAGGCGCTGCGCTCCCCAGGAGCCAGGGTGTCGGGGTTCATGCCGAGGCACATCGAGCAGCCGGGCAGGCGCCACTCGGCGCCGGCCGCGGTGAACACCTTGTCGAGGCCCTCGGACTCGGCCTGCAGACGCACCTTGGCCGAACCGGGCACGACGAGCATGCGCACGCCGTCCGCGACGTGGTGACCCTGCACCACGGCGGCGGCCGCACGCAGGTCCTCGATGCGCCCGTTGGTGCACGAGCCGACGAAGACGGTGTCGACCTTGATGTCGCGCAGCGGGGTGCCGGGCTCGAGACCCATGTAGGCCAGGGCGTTCTCGGCGGCGACGCGGTCGCTCTCGTCGGCGAACTCCTCGGGGTCGGGCACCGAGGCGGACAGCGGCAGGCCCTGTCCCGGGTTGGTGCCCCACGTGACGAAGGGCGTCAGGTCGGCGGCGTCGAGGTCGACCTCGGCGTCGAAGACGGCGTCGTCGTCGGAGCGGAGCGCGGTCCACTCGGCGACGGCAGCGTCCCAGTCGGCGCCGGTGGGCGCGTGCGGACGACCCTGGAGGTAGTCGAAGGTCACCTGGTCGGGGGCGATCATCCCGGCGCGGGCGCCGGCCTCGATCGACATGTTGCACACCGTCATCCGGGCTTCCATCGACAGGGCCTCGATGGCCTCGCCGCGGTACTCGATGACGTAGCCCTGGCCACCGCCGGTGCCGATCTTGGCGATGACGGCCAGCACGACGTCCTTGGCCGTGACACCGTCGGGGAGCGCACCGCGCACGTTGACGGCGAGGGTCCGGAACGGCTTGAGCGGCAGCGTCTGGGTGGCGAGCACGTGCTCGACCTCCGAGGTGCCGATGCCGAAGGCGAGCGCCCCGAAGGCGCCGTGGGTCGAGGTGTGGCTGTCGCCGCACACGACGGTCATGCCCGGCTGCGTCAGGCCGAGCTGCGGCCCCACGACGTGGACGATGCCCTGGTCGGCGTCACCCATCGGGTAGAGCCGGACGCCGAACTCCTCGCAGTTGCGGCGGAGCGTCTCGACCTGGACCTTCGAGACCGGGTCGGTGATGGGGCCCGGCGTCGTCGGGACGTTGTGGTCCTCGGTCGCGAGCGTCAGGTCGGGCCTACGGACGGGGCGCCCGGCGAGGCGGAGGCCGTCGAAGGCCTGCGGACTCGTGACCTCGTGGAGCAGGTGGAGGTCGATGTAGAGCAGATCGGGCTCTCCCTCGGCGCGACGAACGACGTGTGCGTCCCAGACCTTCTCGGCCAGTGTCCCTGCCATGACTCCCTCTGACTTCCCTCCGCGACGGCGTTCCGATGCCCGAGCGGCGCGCGCCATCGAGGACCGGGTCGCGACATCGCTCTTCCGAAAGACTGGACCTTTTATGGGTCAGGTGGATTGACGTCTCAGTGCCTGAGACGTCAGTATCAGTGCATGGACAACTCTTCAGGGGTCGGCGTTCTCGACAAGGCCGCGACCGTGCTGGGCGCCCTCGAGGCCGGACCGGCCACCCTCGCCCAGCTCGTCGGCGCCACCGGGCTCGCGCGACCGACCGCCCACCGTCTCGCGGTCGCCCTCGAGCACCACCGCCTCGTCTCGCGCGACATGCAGGGCCGCTTCGTGCTCGGCCCGCGCCTCGGCGAGCTGGCCTCGGCCGCGGGCGAGGACCGTCTGCTCGCTGCAGCCGGCCCCGTGCTCGGTGCCCTGCGCGACCACACCAACGAGAGCGCGCAGCTCTTCCGCCGCCAGGGCGACCAGCGCATCTGCGTCGCCGCGGCCGAGCGCCCCGTCGGCCTGCGCGACTCGATCCCCGTCGGCGCGACGCTGTCGATGCTCGCCGGCTCCGCCGCCCAGGTGCTGCTCGCCTGGGAGGAGCCGGACCGCCTCCACCGCGGACTGCAGGGTGCGGCGTTCACCGCGACGGCCCTCTCCGGCGTCCGCCGCCGCGGCTGGGCCCAGAGCGTCGCCGAGCGCGAGGCCGGGGTCGCGTCCGTGTCGGCCCCCGTCCGCGGCCCGTCGGGTCGGGTCGTGGCCGCCGTGTCCATCTCCGGTCCGATCGAGCGCCTCTCGCGCCAGCCCGGCCGCCTGCACGCCGCCACGGTCGTCGCCGGCGCCAACAAGCTGACCGAGGTTCTGCGCCGCCACCACGCGATGCAGCAGCAGCAACAGCAGCAGCACAACGCCTGAGCACCTCCTGCCCGCGGGGCGCTCCGTCCCGACCCCCGCGCGACCCCCCGGCCCGACCCCGTCGCACGCCACCACGGCTCGACCTGGACGCACGACCTGAGCACGCCTGCACAACGGATCGGTCACGATCGGTATCACCACCGATGCCGGGACAACCATTCCGGGGGTGCTCGCGTCACTCTCGGTGCAGTGCAACGACGCACGGCACGTCGCGTTCAGACAAGGGGTCATGATGCAGGCAGCCAGCTCACCGGTCCGCGCCACGGCTGGGGTGCGCCGCGCCCTGGTGCTCGCCGGCGCCATCGCCATGGTCGTCGCGTCGACGGCCTGCACCCCGAACCAGACGGTCGACCGGGGAGCCGGCGCGACCGGCACGGGGGTTGCGGGCAGCGGCACCCCGTCCGGCCCGACGACCACCGAGTCGCCCTCGAGCGCGCCGACGACGGTCCCGACGACCACCCCGAGCACGTCGCCCACCTCCGCACCTCCGGCCACGACACCCGTGCCGGCGCCGACGAAGCCCGTGACGAAGCCGGCGACGCCGACGAAGACGGCCGAGCCCGCCCCGGCACCGGTGGTCGTGCTGCGGCCCGGCGACTCGGGCCCCAAGGTGCGCGCGCTCCAGGCGCGACTGCGCCAGCTCAACTGGTTCGAGGGCGACGTCAACAACGGCTACGGCTCCCGGACCACGGCGGCGGTGCGCGGCTTCCAGGCCAAGCGCGGCTTCGACGCGACCGGAGTCCTCGACGAGCGCACGTGGGACAGGCTCGTCGCCATGACGCACACGCCGACCTCCGACGAGCTCGCCAACGTCAAGCCCACACTCGTGCAGCCGAAGCCGGGTGCCATCTCCTGGGACGTCGACCCGCGCTGCCTGACCGGTCGCGTCATGTGCGTCAGCAAGACGACCAGGCAGCTGACGTGGGTCGTCGACGGCGTGCCGCAGTACGGCTTCGACGTCCGCTTCGGCAGCGACGAGCTGCCCACCCGCGAGGGCGTCTTCTCCGTCTACAAGAAGCAGGTCGACGTCATCTCGAACCTCTACCACACGCCGATGCCCTACTCGATGTTCTTCTCGGGCGGCCAGGCGGTGCACTACTCCTCGAACTTCGCCCGCCTCGGCTACGCAGGGGCCTCGCACGGCTGCATCAACGTGCGCAACAAGCCCCTCCTCGTCCAGCTCTACGGCGAGGTGCGCATCGGTGACAAGGTCGTCGTCCACTGGTGAGCGGTCACGGCCACGCGACCGGACGGCATACGACCGCACGGGTGCCGGCGGACGCGTCATGGCGCGGCCGTAGGCTGACCTGACACCCAGGTCACCCCAGGAGGCACCGTGCTCAAGGTTGGTTGGAAGGCGTCGGCGGAGCAGTTCGGTCCCCGCGACCTCGTCACGTATGCCGTGCAGGCCGAGGAGGTCGGCCTCGACTCGGTCTTCATCTCCGACCACTTCCAGCCCTGGCGCCACGAGGGCGGGCACGCACCCTTCGCGATGAGCTGGCTGGCTGCCGCCGGCGAGCGCACGGAGCGGGTCGTCCTCGGCACGTCCGTCATGACCCCGACCTTCCGCTACAACCCCGCAGTCGTCGCCCAGGCGTTCGCCACGCTGGGCGCCCTCAACCCCGGTCGCGTGGTGCTCGGCATAGGCACGGGCGAGGCCCTCAACGAGGTGGCGGTCGGTGCGGCGGGCTCGCCGTGGCCGGAGTTCAAGGAGCGCTTCGCGCGGATGCGCGAGGCGGTCACGCTCATGCGGCGCCTCTGGACCGAGGACCGGGTCGAGTTCGAGGGCGACTACTACCGCACCCACGGGGCATCGATCTACGACCGGCCCGACGAGCCGGTGCCCGTCTACGTCGCCGCCGGCGGACCGCTCGTCGCGCGGTATGCCGGCCGGTCGGGTGACGGGTTCATCTGCACGTCCGGCAAGGGCCGCGAGCTCTACGAGGACAAGCTGCTGCCGGCCGTCGACGAGGGCCTCGAGAAGTCGGGCCGCACCCGCGACGACCTCGACCGGATGATCGAGATCAAGCTGTCCTACGACCGCGACCCCCAGCAGGCCCTGCACAACGTCCGCTTCTGGGCACCGCTGTCGCTCAGCGCCGAGCAGAAGCACGGCGTGGACGATCCCACCGAGATGGAGCGGCTCGCCGACGAGCTGTCCGACGAGGAGATCGCCAAGCGCTGGATCGTCACCAGCGACCCGGCCGAGGCGGTCGAGGCGGTGCGGCAGTACGTCGACTGGGGCTTCAACCACGTCGTCTTCCACGCGCCGGGCCACGACCAGGGCCGGTTCCTCGAGCAGTTCTCCGCCGACGTGCTGCCCGGCCTGCGCGAGCTGGCCTGACGACGCGTCCCCGGCGGGCAAGCTGCCCGACCGCCCCCGCGACCCGGGCCCCGACCACTAGCATCCAGGACAGGGAGGGCGCGATCACCGACGCGTAGGGGGCGGTTCGGATGCCGGCAGGAGGTCCCGCGGAGGCCACGGGTGGGGCGACCACTCTCCCCGCCACTCGCACGGCTCGTGCCGCTCAGGTGGCCCGGATGGCCCGGCGCGTGCCCTTCACCGTCGCGGTCGTCTCGACGATGGTGGTCCTCGGTGTGGGGACGCAGTCGCTCTGGTCGCCGCTGCAGGACCGCGACCTGCTGGAGACCGTGGCCTACGGGCTCCCTGCGCTGCAGGCCGGTCGGTGGTGGACGCCCGTCAGTGGTGCGTTCTTCGCGCTCGTCCCGGCGCAGTACCTCCCCGTCGCCGGAGGCGCGCTGCTGCTGGTCGGGTGGGCAGAGCTGCGCCTCGGCACGCGCCTCGTCGCGGTGGCGTCGGCCGCCGGCCACTTGGCGGGCGTGCTCGGCGCGGCCCTCGTGCTGCTCGTGCTGTCGCAGACCGGGTGGGCGTGGGCCGACCGAACCGCCGCCGTGCTCGACGTCGGTTTCAGCGCCGGAGCCCTGGGCGCCGTGGCCGCGGCCAGCGCGACGCTCCTGCCGCCGTGGCGCGGTCGGCTCCGCCTCGTGCTGAGCCTCTATGCCGGTCTGGCGCTGCTCTACGTCGGGCTGCTCTGGGACCTCGAGCACCTGCTGGCGGTCCTCGTCGGGCTGGCTGTCGGTCCGCTGCTGCTCGGGCGACGACCGAGACCCGAGCTGCCGACCTTCAGCCGGCACGAGTGGCGCATCATCGCCTCGACGCTGTTCGTCGTCTCCGCCGTCGTGCGCATCCTGCTCTACTTCACCCCGTCCGACGGGCCGCTCGGTGCCTCGACCTCCGACTCCGACGCCACGACCGTCCTCGTCGGGGCCGCGATCTCGCTCGCCCTGGCGTGGGGCCTCGGGCGCGGGTCACGGCGCACGTGGCAGCTGGCCGGCGCCCTGGCCTCGCTCTCGGTGCTCGTCGGGCTCGCGGCCCTGGTCCTGGAGCTCCTCGCCCCCGACGAGCTCGACGCCCAGGGCGACATCGTGTCGTCGGTGCCGCAGCTCGTCGTCGACAACCTGCTGTGGCTCCTGCAGCTCGTCGTGCTCGTCGCCGGCCGAGCGGCCTTCCAGGCACGGTCCGGGCGGCGTCGGCGGGCCGAGCTCGCGGCCGGCTCGAGCGACCGGGACACCGCCATCGGCCTGCTCAAGACCCACGGCGGTTCGACGATGTCGTGGATGGGCACGTGGCCCGACAACCACTGGTTCATCCACCGCGACCCGGACGGCACGCCGCTGGGCTACGTCGCCTTCCAGGTGCATCGCGGCACCGCGATCGCCCTCGGCGACCCGGTCGCCGCCGACCGGCCGACGCGCGACGCCGTGCTCCGGGCCTTCGTCGACGAGCAGGAGCTGCACGGCCTCAAGGTGTGCTTCTTCTCCGTGACCCGGGAGGTCGCGGACTGGGGTCGGGCGCACGGTCGGCGCGACGTGCTCGTGGCCGAGGAGGCGATCATCGACCTGCCCGACCTCGAGTTCAAGGGCAGGTCGTGGCAGAGCGTGCGCACGGCCCTGAACCGGGCCGCGAAGGACGGGATCACCTACCGCGAGGGCCGTCTCGCCGACATGCCGCGGGGCCTGCTCTCGCAGGTCCGCGCGATCTCCGAGCTGTGGGTCTCCGACAAGGGACTCCCGGAGATGGGGTTCACCCTGGGAGGGGTCGACGAGGCCCTCGACCCCGACACGGTGGTCGGGTTGGCCGTCGACGCCGACATGACCGTGCACGGCGTCACGTCGTGGCTGCCCGTCCACTCGCCCGGCGGCGAGGTCCGCGGGTGGACCCTCGACGTCATGCGCCGCCTGCCCGACGGCTTCCGCCCGGTGACGGAGTTCCTCATCGCGAGCGCGTGCCTGTCCTTCCGCGACCAGGGCGCGTCGTTCGTGTCGCTGTCCGGTGCACCGCTGGCCCACTCCGGCGACGGCACGGCCGAGCGGGCGTCCCTCGAGCGGCTCCTCGACCAACTGGGCGAGGCGATGGAGCCGCTCTACGGCTTCCGCTCGCTCGAGAGCTTCAAGCAGAAGTTCCGTCCCCGCCACGAGCCGGTCCACCTCGTCTTCTCCGACGAGGCCGCGCTGCCCCGGATCGGGCTCGCCCTGACCTCGGCGTACCTGCCCGGCGCCTCCCTGCGGGACCTGGCCCGGGCGGGGCTCCAGTCCCGCAGGGACGACGATCACGTGTCCTTGTAGGGCCGCTTCTCGAGGACGGAGGCGAGGGCGGCGGTCTTCTCGGGCGTCCAGCCGGGCGGGTTCGTCACGGCGACCCAGGACTCGAGGTTGGACGTGGCGGAGTAGAGGTGGCCGTAGCCCATCGGAATGCTTCCGGCGCCGGGCAGGTCGAGCAGCACCTGCCACATGGTGACGAGCGGGAACCAGCCCATGCGGGCCGAGACGTCGGGCCCCCGCTCCCCGTCCTTGAGCCACTCGGGCGAGCTGAACGCCATGCTCGGGGAGAAGAAGACGATGGGGTCGCTGGCGTGCTGGAGGTAGACGAGGCGCGTCGGGCCCCAGACCGTGCCCCCGCGACCGAGGCCGTTCTGCTCGGCGGTGAACCGGACTGTGCGCCCCTGCTCGTAGACGGGCAGGTATGCCGGGCTGTCGGGTTGGCGCTGCGCCGTGAGCCGGGCGTGCATCTCGTTGACGAACGGCGGCCCCGACATGAGGGCGCCGTCGATCGGCTCGTTGATGACGTTGATCGAGCTGAGGATGCTCTCGACGCCCAGCGAGCCGAGGGACAGCCCGTAGAGGTAGAGCTTGGGCAGCCCGGTCTCGGGCAGGGTCGACCAGTACTGGTGCACCGTGTCGAAGACGACGCGTGAGGTCTCGCGGACCGCGTCCTGGTCGGCGAGCAGGGAGATCCACGACGGGAGGTAGGAGTACTGCACGCCGGCGATGGCGGTGTCGCCGTTCCAGAGGAACTCGAGCGGGTCGGTGCCGTTCTGGTCGAGGAAGCCGGTGCCGGTCGTCGTGGCGATGACGAGGACCTTGCGGTCGAAGGCGCCGGTGCGCTTCAGCTCGGCCAGCACGAGGTCGGCGCGCCCCTGCACCGTGTCGGCGGAGCGCAGGCCCGCGTAGACGCGGATCGGCTCCTTGGCCCCGCCACCGTTGGCCGCGTCGAGCTCCGCGACGGACGGGCCGCCACCGACGAAGTAGCGGCCCTGACGGCCGAGCAGCTCCCAGCTCGACAGGGACTGCGGGCTGCCCGAGCGCTCGGGCTCGGTGGTTCGTCGCATGTCCTCGGCGATGAGGGTGTCGCGAGGCGCGAAGATGTTGTTGGCGACGGTGAAGAAGCCGTTGACGAGCACGCCCGTCAGGATCGACCAGATCAGGGCGAGCAGGACCGCCGAGCCCACGACCACCGCCACGCGACGCGGCAGCCGGCGCCCGAGCCACCGGAAGACGGTGCGGAAGAGCAGCCGCAGCCCCCGCGACGCGGCGAGGATCAGCACGGCGAGCAGCAGGGTCAGCCCGATGATGACCGGCCACTGCGTCGGGGAGGCGGGCTCCATGCCGTAGAGCGTGCGGATCTCGTTCTGCCAGCCGACCTGGCGCCATCCGGTGAAGACCGCCGCCCAGAGGCCCAGCCCCACGAAGATCGCCACGAGGACCCGCCGCGCCCGGCCGGGGACGCTGGGGATCCCGAGGTAGCGCCAGAGGGCCTGGGCGCCGGCTCCGAGGCCGTAGCCGATCATGACGGTGACCCCGGAGGCGATGCCCTGGACCATGGCCCCGCGGGGCAGGAGCGACGGCAGGAGCGAGAGGGCGAAGAACCAGGCCGCGACCGTGAGACCGACCCCGGAGAACGTCGTGTCGAAGACCCTGCGTGGAGCGCCGAGCGAGGGTCGCCAGGGGCGACGCCGGGCCGGGACCGCCGGAGGGGCAGCGGTGGTCTGAGCGGTCATGGCGTCTGCTCCTTGCTCGGCGTGGCCTATGACGAGCGCCAGCATAGGACGGCGTGCAGCCGAGAACCCCTGACATGCAAGAAGACCCCGGTCCGTGTGGACCGGGGTCTTCCTCTGCTCTCACGAGCATCACGTAGCCCCGACGGGATTCGAACCCGCGCTACCGCCTTGAGAGGGCGGCGTGCTAGGCCGCTACACAACGGGGCCGTGAGCGGTGCCGAGCGGACTCGGCACGAGAAGAAACCTTACCGTGAAGGCTGGATTTCTCCGAATCGGACCACGTTGCCGTGGACCAGAGCTGGGGTACCAGGACTCGAACCTAGAATGACGGAACCAGAAACCGTAGTGTTGCCAATTACACCATACCCCAAGGGGTTTCACTCCGAGCTGCCCTCGCGGGCCGTACGGGGTGAACCGAATGGGAATACTACCGGTCCGTGCCCGGTGGCCCAAATCGGCGGTCGAGCACCGCGGTCAGCTCGTCCAGGCCCCGCACCGAGGCGACCGGTTCGGACGTCCCACGACCGTCACGGTCGAGCCACACGGCACGCAGACCGGCGGCCTCGGCACCGAGCACGTCCCACTCGAGGTTGTCACCGATGCAGACGACGCGGCCGGGCTCGGCGCCGAGCAGCCGGCACGCCTCGAGGTACACGCGCGGGTCGGGCTTGCCGAAGCCGAGGGTGTCGGTCGTCACGACGACGTCGAACCGCTCGACGAGCTCGAGCGCCTCGAGCTTGACGCGGGTCGGGGCCAGCGCGGAGTTGGTGAGCAGGGCGACGGGCAGCCGCTCCCCCTCGGCTGCGTCGAGCAGGTCGGGCACGTCCGGGAAGAGCCGCTGGGCGCTGCGGAAGGCCGGCGCGTAGGCCTCCTCGTAGGAGCGGTGGGCCTCACCGGGGACCTCGACACCGAAGGCCGCGGCGACCTCGGCCAGCCGCCCGGCCCGCATCACCTCGAACGGGACGTCTCCGGAGGCGTAGCGCGGGAACCACCGCTCGGGGTCGTCGTAGTAGCGCTGCGCCATGGCGCGGTGCTCCTCGGTGCGGTGCGGCCAGACGGCGGCTGCCGCGTGGGTGCCGGCGACCACCATGGCCTCCTGCGTGTCGACGATCGTGTCGTCGACGTCGAGCAGCAGGGCGTGGACCCCGTCCAGCGTCTGCTCCAGCGACCGCGGGCTCACGAGGCGCCTTCGATGCCGAAGAGGGGCAGGGCCGGAGCCACGCCGTCGACGACGGTGCCCCCGGCGAGGTCCGCACCTCCGGCCCTCGCCCACGCCGCGCGGGTGAGGCGCACGTGCTGCAGGGTCTCGCCCGAGTGCTCGAGCACCGAGCGGTGCGTGTCGAGGTACCCCAGCGACCGGGAGACCCCGAGGGAGCCCGCGTTGCCGAGCACCGCCGAGCTGACCGCCACCTCGGCCCGCAACGGACCGAACGCGAGGGCGAGCACCGCTGCCCTCATCTGCTTGCCGAGGCCTCTCCCCCGGGCCGCAGGCACGAGCCACGAGGAGGAGTCGACCGCGTGGTCCGCGCGCCAGTCCGGGCCCTCGAGCCACTGGGCACCCACGACCTCGCCGTCCCTGCGGACGACGAAGGGCAGGGCCCAGTCGTCGGGTGACCACAGACCGAGCGCGCGCCAGTAACCCTGCGCGAGGACCGCGCGACGGTTCGCCGGGACGTCGAGACCGGCATACGTCGTCGCGTGGGGGTTCATCTCGACGTCGTCGGGCAGCAGCTCCCACAGCTCGGGCAGGTCGGCCTCGGTCATGACCCGGAGGTCGAGGTCGGCCGTGCGCAGACGGATGCCGTGCAGCGGCCAGGCCGAGGCGCCCACGCCACCTGCCTCAGAGCGAGTCGCGGAGCGACCGGAGACGGTTCAGGGTCGAGGTCTTGCCGAGGATCTCCATGGACTCGAAGAGCGGCGGCGAGATGCGGGCCCCGGAGACGGCTGTGCGCAGCGGGCCGAAGGCGAAGCGCGGCTTGATGCCCAGCCCGTCGACGATCGCGGCACGGAGCGCCTCCTCGATGCCGGCGGCGTTCCAGGGGCTCCCGGTGCCGAGGACGCCGGCGCCGTGGTCGTCGATGTCGCCGAGCACCTTCAGGGCCGCGTCGAGCACCGCCGGGGCGTCGTCCTTGAGCTGGGCACGGGCGTCGTCGTCGATGGCGAGCTGGTCGTCGCCGACGAAGAACGGGCGCACGAGCGACGGCGCCTCGGTGAGGTGCGCCATGCGCGTCTGGATGAGCTCGGCGACCGCCTTGAGGCGAGCGAGCTCACCGAGCGACTGCGTCTCGCCGAGGACGTCCTCTGCGATGAGGTAGGGCAGCAGCCGGCTCGCGAACTCGCCCACCTCGAGCGAGCGGATGTAGACGCCGTTGAGCCAGTCGAGCTTCTTGAGGTCGAAGATCGGGCCGATCGGGTTGACCTTGGCCCAGTCGAAGGTGCGGCTGAAGTCCTCGAACGTGAAGACCTCGACGTCGGCGCCCTCGGCGTCCTGCTGCGGCGGATAGGCAAGCAGCGCAAGGAAGTTCACGAGCGCCTCGGGCAGGTAGCCCTCCTCGCGGAACCACGTCAGCCGTGCGGCGGGGTTCTTGCGCTTGGAGATCTTGGACTTGTCGGTGTTGCGCAGCAGCGGCATGTGCGCGAACTTCGGCGCCTCGAGCCCGAGCCAGCGGTACAGCAGGATGTGCTTCGGCGTGGAGCTGATCCACTCCTCGCCGCGCACGACGTGGGTGATGCCCATGAGGTGGTCGTCGACGACGACGGCCAGGTGGTAGGTCGGGAAGCCGTCGGCCTTGAGGATGACCTGGTCGTCGGGACGGGGCGCCGAGACCTTGCCGCGGATGACGTCGTCGAAGACGAGCGGCACGTCGTCGGGGACGAGCATGCGCACGACCGGCGTCTCGCTGAAGCCGGGCAGCGCGGCGCGCTCCTCTCGCGTCTTGCCGACGCAGAGGCGGTCGTAGCCGGTGGGCTGCTTCGTCTTCTGCTGGACCTCACGCATCTGCGCGAGGCGCTCGGTCGAGCACCAGCAGAGGTAGGCGTGGCCGTCCTCGATGAGGCGGTCGACGTAGGGGCGGTAGGTGTCGAGGCGCTCGGACTGGCGGTACGGCGCGAAGGGGCCGCCGAGGTCCGGGCCCTCGTCCCAGTGCAGCCCGAGCCACGCGAGGGTGTCGTAGAGCTGCGCCTCGGAGTCCTCGCGGAAGCGCGCCCGGTCGGTGTCCTCGACGCGCAGGACGAACTGGCCGCCCTGCTGCCGGGTGAAGGCGAGGTTGAAGAGCGACATGTAGGCGGTGCCGACGTGGGGGTCGCCGGTGGGCGACGGTGCGACGCGGGTGCGCACCGGGCCGGAGCCGTCGGAGGTCGAGACGCGCCGGGACGGCGCAGTGCGGTCCTCCACCTGGCCGAGGGGCTCGCTGGCGGGGGAAGAGGGCATGCCGGTGCTGGTGCTGTCGTCGCTCATGGTGCGACCCAGCCTAGTGGGCGCGTCCCGACGGTCCGGACGCGGAGACGCCGCCCGACCACGGGGGTCGGGCGGCGTCGAGGAAGCGCGGGTCGCGTCCGGTCAGCCCTGCACGGCTCCGGGAGGGCCGTCGATGTCGTCGTGCCGCGCGTCGTACGTGGCGTCCTCGTCGGGGCCCTGGTCCGGCTTGCCCGGGCGCGCGTGGCGACCGATGTAGCCGCTGTCGCCGGTCGTCTGGCCGTGTCCTGTCGGCGGCTGGGGGTTCATATCGTCCTGTTCCATGACATAAACCCTAATTCGCCCAGTCAGCGACGGACGAAGGTGTTGGTCAGCGAGCCGATGCCGGCGATCTCGACGGTGACCTGCTGTCCCGCCTCGACGAGCCCGACGCCGGCGGGTGTGCCGGTGAGGATGACGTCGCCGGGCAGCAGCGTGAAGGCGGCCGACGCGTACTCGATGATCGTCGCGATCCCGTGGATCATGTCGGCGGTCGTGCCGTCCTGCTTCACGTCGCCGTCGAGCGTCGTGCGGATGGACAGGTCGGCCGGGTCGAGCTCGGTCTCGACCCACGGGCCGAGCGGGCAACTGGTGTCGAAGCCCTTGGCCCGCGCCCACTGTCCGTCGGAGCGCTGCCAGTCACGGGCCGTGACGTCGTTGGCGATGGTGTAGCCGTAGATGCACTCCGCGGCGTTCTCGGCCTTGACGCCCTTGGTGATCGTCTTGATGACCACGGCGAGCTCGCCCTCGTAGGAGATCTCCTCGCTGCCCGCCGGCAGGACCACGGGGTCGAACGGCCCGACGACGGCCGTGTTGGGCTTGAAGAACATCATCGGCTCGGCGGGGGCCTCGCCGCCCATCTCCTTGGCGTGGTCGGCGTAGTTCTTGCCGATCGCCACGATCTTGGAGCGCGGGATCACCGGGGCCAGGAGCCGGGCGTCGTCGAGCATGACGGGCGGCTGACCGCTCGGCTGGAGCCCGACGTAGAGGGGGTCACCCGCCAACGGGGTGATGACCTCGCTGCCGGGTTCGCCCTGGACGATTCCGTATGCCGGGTCGTCCCCGGTCGTGTACCTCGCGATGCGCACGCGCCCACCCTACGACGGCGCGTCACCGCGGGTGCCGGTCGGTCTCAGCGCGGCCAGACGATCGTGACGTCCGCGGGCGAGCCGGGCTGCCCGCTGGGGCGTGTGCGGTACTCCGGCACGCCCACGCACGTCCACAGCAGGCCGGCGACGTCGGCGCCCATGAGGTGGGCGAGGTCGGAGTCACGGAACGTCATGCCCGACGCGGCCGCACCCAACGCATACGCCATGAGGTGGAGCCGGCCCTCGACGAGCCCGGCGAGCAGCTGGGCCTCGCGGTAGTCGTGGTCGTCCAGCGTCGCCAGGTCGATGCCGCTCATCGCGACGAAGGCTGCGTCGCCGGCCAGCCCCTGCTCGAGCGACGCGGCGAAGAGCTCGTCACGGACGGTCGCCTCGTCGAGGGGACGCACGGCGTCGGCGACGTCGGGCCAGCGGTGGATGCCGGTGGGCACGCCGTCGACGGCGCTGACCCCGACCCAGTGCGGCACGTGGATGCCACGCGTCGCTACGGCCATCGCGTCGACGAGCAGGACGCGCGACACCGACCGGTCACGGTGCAGACGCCGGATCGAGCCCTTGCTGGCGACGACCGCGTCGGTGCTGGGCCCGGGGCCGGCCGACAGCACGGGGACCGCGGGGCCACGGGCGTGCGGCGCTCCGAGGACGTCGCGCTCCCCTGCCCGCTGGGCGGCCGTCACGAGCGGGAACTCGAGACCGTCCGCGTCGTGGCGCCCGGGGAACGGGTCGCCCGTGGGGTGGATCGCGGGGCCACCCTCGCCGAGGGCCACCAGCGCGACCGGGAACTCGTGCACGCGGTCCGCGCCGACGAGGGCGGCCACCTCGGTGTCCGGGAACGTCGTGACGAGATGCGCCGGCAGGCCGGCGGAGTCGGCGAGGGCGAGGGTCTGGGCGAGCATGGTGCCGGCGTCCCAGTAGATGTGGCGGAAGCCGCGCTCGCGGTAGCGCCAGCCGGTGCGCCAGGGCACTCCTGTGACGACGAGAGTCACCGCGTCGCCCGACGGTGGCGGACCGAGGACCACGAGGGCGTGCGCCTCGGGGTCGTACCAGTGCAGACCGGCCTCGAGGCCGTCGACGCCGGCGCCGCGGGGCACCGCGACGTAGATCTCGAGCGGGAAGCGCGCTCCGGCCGACCCCGCGGCGCGGAAGAGCACGAGGCCGCCGTCGGGACGTGTGGTGCGGCGCGTCACCCCGGACGAGAGGTAGAGCAGACGGGCGAGCCCGGCCAGGTCGAGCCGCGCCGGTGCGACCTGCGCGGTCCCGGCCAGCACGGCCGTGGCCGGGGACGTCGTCGCGGGCAGGTCCGGTGGCAGCAGGATCCGACGGAGGTCGTCGTCGTAGCGCTTGTAGGCCTGCGGACGCCGGGTGACGTCGTTGGGGACGAGGTCCTGGACAAGCCGGTCGTCGTCGGGGACCTCGGTCCACTCCCGTTCGTGCGAGTAGGACGTCAGGCGGTGCAGCAGGTGCGTGGGGCGCTCGGCGTCGGGTGCCATGGACGACATCCTGCTCCGTCGTGACGGCCCGTGCCGGGCGAAGGGCCGCAGACCTCCGGAACGGAGGCCGACGTCACATCGAGCGGCGGAGGCGCAGGTCGAGGGGCCTGCCGTCCGGGTCGTAGACGACCCGGTAGAGCGGCATGGCCCAGAGCCGGGTCAGGCGGCCCTGGTCGGGGCTGTCCAGGGGCCGGATCCGGCCGGGCGGGCGCGCCTCCCCCGCGGTCCCATCGCGCCACGACTGCAGGGCGGCCGCGCTCGCGGCGAACGCCTCGAAGTGCTCCTCGATCGCGAGATCGCCATCGCTGTCGAGGTGCTCGCGCGCCAGCCACTGGCGCAGGGCCCTGGCGTAGCCGTCGTGCGCGACGGCGGCCGAGAGCTCGGAGTCGTGCGTCCAGGACCGGCGGTTGAAGTTGTCCGAGCCGACGCTGGCCCACTCGTCGTCGATGACGCACACCTTGGCGTGGACGTAGACCGGGGTGCCCTGCGGGTTCTCCACCCCGTAGACCGCGACACGTCCCGGGCCGGCTTCGTGCAGCTGCGTGAGCAGGCGCGCCCGGCTGACGAGGTTGGGCGGCCGGCTGATGCGCCCGTCCTGGTCCGGCTGGTGCGGCAGGACCGCGACGACGCGGAGCTCCGGCGCCCGGCGGAGCGCATCGGCCAGCAGCGAGCCCACCTCGGCGGACCACAGGTACTGGTCCTCGATGTAGACGAGGCGCTCCGCCCGACCGAGCGCCTTGGCGTAGGCCCGGGCCACGCTGCGCTCGCCCCGCGGCGCGAAGGGGTAGCCGCCGAGGCGGTGTCCGTAGGTGCGCAGCAGCTGCACCGGGTGGGGGCCGCACGGCTCCGGGTCCGCCAGCTGCTGCGGCAGCGGACGGCGCGGTGGGCGGTCGTGCCGCAGCGCGTCACCGACCCAGCGGACGGGTGACCGGCTGAGCGCCTGCGGGTCCTCCCACCGCTCCCGGAAGACCGTCTCGACGTCGCCGACCGCCGGCCCCCGGACCGCGAGCTGGATGTCGTGCCACGGCGGCCTCGGGCCGTAGACCTTGGCCATGCTCTGGCGCTGGGGGTCGCCCGCATGGCTCGCGTCGTCGCGCCTGCTGTGGCACAGGTCGATGCCGCCGACGAACGCGACGTCGAGCTGGGGCCGGGTCGGGTGGCGCAGCACGACGAACTTCTGGTGGTGCGAGCCGCCCGTGCGCACCCGCATGTCGAGCACGCACTCGCCCCCTGCGGCGTTGATGTCCTCGCCGAGGTGGCGGTTCTCCCCGGCCGAGAAGGAGAGCCGGTCCCAGTGCGAGCGCCAGACCAGGCCGCGGACGTCGACACCGCGACGGGCCGCGTCGGCGAGGAGCGCGCCGACCTCGCTGTCCCGGCTGCCGGTCAGGTGCTCGTCAGGGTCACCCCGCCAGTCGACGAAGAGCAAGAGGTCCCCGGCCCCCATGCGGGAGACGGCGTCGACGAGGGCCTCGAAGTAGGCGGCTCCGTGCACGAGCGGGGTCACGAGGTTGCCCTCGGTCCACGACCGTCCGTCGGCATGGCGTCGGTCGAGGCGCGTCGCGGGGTTGCCTCTCTCACTCGGCGAGAGGTACCAGTCGGCGGGGTCCACGTCCCGAGGCTAGGTCCTCACGCCGGTCACGGCGACGACTTGCGCGGCCGGGTGCTGTCGACGACCGGTTGGACGGCTGACCTACGATCGCGGGGTGGAGGTGCTCGACGAGCCGGAGTGGCGCAGACGGACGGCGGCGCACGAGGCGCGGGTCGACGCCGCCACCGCCGGGCACCTGACGCGGCGCCGCGACCACCGGAAGCACCCGGTCGAGGACTTCCTCTTCACCTACTACTCCTTCAAGCCGTCGCAGCTGCGCCGGTGGCACCCCGGCGCAGGGGTTCGGCTCTCGGGGGCGGACGCCTCCCCCCATCGGGAGTGGCGCTTCTACTCGCTCGAGGCAGACGGCGTGTGTCTCGACGTGGAGGCGTTCGCCCAGGACCGCGGTGACACGCTGCGCTTCGTGCGCGAGCTGCTGGTCCGCACCGCTGAACGGCCGGGCCGCTTCGGCTGCTTCGGCCTCCACGAGTGGGCCATGGTCTACCGCCTCGACCCGTCCGACGTGCGGCATGCCGGCTGGCCGCTGCGTCTCGGCGCGTCGGGCACCGACGCCGTCGTCGAGAGTCACCAGGTCGCCTGCTCGCACTTCGACGCCTACCGCTTCTTCACGCCCGAGGCCCTGCCGCTCAACGCGTTGACGCCGACGCGCGAGAGCCAGCCCGCCCTCGAGCAGCCGGGGTGCCTGCACGCCGGCATGGACCTCTACAAGTGGGCCCACAAGCTCGTGCCCGCCGTGTCGAGCGACCTCGTCATGGACTGCTTCGAGCTCGCACGCGACATCCGCGCGCTCGACATGAGGGCCGCGCCCTACGACCTTCGTGAGCTGGGCTACGAGCCCGTGCGGATCGAGACGGCCGAGGGCAAGGCGGAGTATGCCGCGGCGCAGCGTGGTTTCTCTGTCCGCGGTCAGGCACTCCGGGCGCGTCTCGTGGAGGCGATCGACGCCGTCGTCGTGAGCGACGACGCCGCCACATTGCGCCCCTGAGCGCTCCTCGACGCCGCGCAGGCGCTGACCTGGGGACGGGTCAGGCTGCGAGGGCGAGGGTCAGGGCGTGTTCGAAGGGGCTGAGCATGTCTGGCTCGCCGGGTTCTGGTGGTTGCTCGAGGGACAGCCCGGGCCGTGGTCCGGGTGGGAGGCCGGGGAGCAGGGGTGGGGCCTGGGAGGTGTAGGTGTGTCCGGTAGGGGTGGTGGTCCGGACGGTGTGGGGAGTGCCGGGCTGGCCGGCTGTGGCTGTGGTGGCGGTGAAGCCGGGGAGCTGTTTGGTGTGGTTGCAGCGCACGCAGAGGGCTTGGCCGTTGGTGTCGGTGGTGGGTCCGCCTGCGGCGTGGTCTCGGATGTGGTCGAGGTGGCGGGCCGGGGCGTCGCACCAGGGGGTGCGACAGGTGGCGGCGTCGCGGGTGAGCAGGTAGCGGCGCAGTCCGCCGTCGAAGGTGCGGCGGGTCGAGTCCATGGCGACGAGCGCGCCGGTGGCGGGTTGGATGAAGAGCCGCCGTAGCCACACCCCGGCCGCGCGGGCCCCTGAGGCCTCGACGCCGTCCTGCGGCACCGACCCGGTGCCCGACCCGGTGGCCGACCCGATGGCGGACGCGGTCGCGAGCTGGAGTCGGGTGAGGAGGTCGCGGACCCAGGCGGCGGGGACGGGGCCGTAACCGGTGAGCTGGGCGGGGGTGTCGTCGCCGGCGAGGAGGGCCCGGTCGGTCATGACGAGCTGGATCTCGACGGGGACCCCGTCGGGGGCGGCCTGCCCGGTGAGCGGGGTGACGAGGGTGTCGGCCATGACCTGGCCCTTGCCGCGCTCGTCTCCGGCGGCGCGGGCGGTGTCGGCGGCGACGGTGAGCGCGGCGTGGGCGGCTACGGCCTGGGCGACGGGCAGCAGCGCGGTGACGTAGGCCATAGTGTCCGGCGCCGGCCGCAGCGTGACGCGCCGGTCGGTCTCGGCCTTCGCAGCCCGAGCCATGACCGAGGCGGCGTCGATCCGGTAGGTGACGGCCCGCACCCGCCGGGCGAGGTCCCGGTCGCCGAGGCCGGCGACGGGCTGGGAGGGGTCGGTGTTGATCTCGGCGTCGACCAGCCGCCGGTCGGCCGGGGTGAGGACCGCTGTCTCGCGGACGATGATCTGGACGCGCCACTCGCTCAGCTGCCCGGTCTCGAGCGCGGCCAGCGTGCGCGGCATGTCCCGGGTCAGGGCCAACGCGAGCCGGACGTGCCCGGCGCCCCGCACCGGGGACTCGTGCCGGGCGAGCGCGACCTGCGCCGCGACCCCCGCCATCCCCGAGGGCCGACGCCGCCGCCGGCGCGACCCGGCCCCGGCCTCACCCCCGCCGGAACGCTGAGAGTCACCCCGACTCTCACCCCGACCGTCACCCCGGTCCTGACTGCGGCCCTCACTGCGGCGGTCGCCCCGACTCTCACTCCGGGTGTCGCCCGTGCCCTCGCCTGACCCGCGCGCGGGGGTGCCGCGGACGTCGCCCTCGTCGAAGGTCGCGGCGCGGGCCTGGTCCCGTGCGGCGCGCCACCCGTCGAAGTCGCCCGCGTCGGAGCACTCCCGCGCCCGCTGCGACCAGGCCTGCGCGACCTGCTCCTGGGAATCCACGAACGCCGCCGTGACCCGCACCTGCGCCGCCGCGACCGCGGACTTCACCCGTTCCAGCACCGCGAGCTGGTCGACCCGCGCCTGGTCGGACAGCTCCTGGTCGGCCGACAGCTGCTCGCCCCCTGCCCCGTCCACGCCTGCCCCGCCCACGCCGGCCCCACCCTCCACGGCCCCGACGCGCGACAGTGCCGACACAAGGGCTTCAAGGGCCTCCGTCGTAGGCACCGTCGCATCGTCGAACATGTGTTCTGCATATCTGCTTAGGTGAAGTAGCCTTTGTGGATGACCGCGAATCCGATTCGGGGGCAGGACTACCCAGCGACGTACCAGCAGCTGCTCGAGTGGTTCCCGGACAACCAGTCAT